>JAUZRH010000005.1 GCA_030950555.1 Mariprofundus sp.
TTCTGCGTTGCCACAGAGTTACTACTAAAGACAGTAGGCTATCGCGCCCATTCAGGGCTTGCTTATGCGCTTGATTTGGCGCCTTGAATCCAACTACTATCCTGCGCATAATCTGGATACTTTATTCTTTCCGTGGCCCTAAGGCATAATTGTACCTGATTACCCATGAAGCGCAGCCAAAAGGCGGCATTCTGAATTATAATGTAGCCTGTAATAAATAGACGAATATCCACCAAATCATTAATTTCAATCTTTTTTATGCTCTTTCATGTCTGGGTTCGGGCCCCCGCTCCAAACATTACAGTCAAAGCCATTTAGCCACTAATACCCCCTGCCGCAAGCGGCATTCACCTTGTTCCACGACTACCACGAATTAAAACGGCATCCTTCACCAGCCATACAAAATAGTTGACGCTCTACACAACTAGAAGATGCCTTTTTAGCTTCCGTAAGCCGGATTATCCGGGGTGTTTTTTATTGATTTCCTCACCCAAACCCTCTCCCTCAGGGAGAAGGTTTAAGAGACACTGTTGTTCACATCACCGCATTTCTGCAAGCCGAGGCTCTTGCTCCCTCTCCCTCCGGGAGAGGGTTGGGGGTGAGGGAATCAACTATGTGGCGAAGCCTTTTCCATCTTAAGTAGAAAGCCTTAATGTGTAAACCGGATAATGAAGGATGCCGATTATTGTCTTCTTCGTGTGTCATCCCCAAGGGGATACTCTCTACCACAAGTGGTATTCACCTAATGGCTCGTTTACATTTCTGTCTTTTGTTAAAAGGGGTGCATTCGGTGCGTTCTCGTTCTTTTAATAGACCGGATGGTAGCTGAGCTTTGTACACAAGCAGGGAATTGTATGCCCTAGGCCACCCTTGCGCGGATCGCCTCAACCAAAGACTCACCAATATCAAGCATCAGCGTTTCATCTTCGGCCTCAACCATAATACGCAGCTTGGGCTCGGTACCCGACATCCGCACATTGATTCGCCCATTACCAGCTAGTCGTTGCTCTGCCGCTTCAACCAATTGGCACACAACAGCATCAGCCATCACATCCTTGCGCTCCTGCATAACTATATTCCATAATTTTTGCGGAAATAGTGGCATATCAGCAGCCATATCGGAAAGCGGTTTCTGCTGTTCAGCCATCGCCAATAGCAGTTGCAACCCCGTCATCAAGCCATCACCGGTGGTATTGTAATCCAGCAGGATCATATGACCCGACTGTTCCCCACCAATATTACAGCCCTTTTCTCGCATCACCTCAAGCACATAGCGATCACCTACAGCGGCCCTGTACATCTGCAAACCAAGGCTTGTCAAATATCGCTCAAGGCCCATATTGCTCATCAACGTCGCAACGACCGCACCGCCTTTGAGTACACCCTGAGCTGCGGCATGTTCAGCCAAAATAGCAATGACACGATCACCATCTACAATCTGACCCTTGCTATCGCAGGCAATCAATCGATCTGCATCGCCATCCAGAGCTAAGCCAATATCAGCCCCCGTCTCAACCACTCGTTCAGTCATACGCTGTGGATATGTAGAGCCACAATCACGATTAATATTATAACCATCCGGGCTGGCCGCCATGGCAATCACTTCGCAACCAAGCTCATGCAAAATACGAGGTGCAACATCATAAGCTGCACCATTAGCGCAATCGACAACGACCTTCACCCCGTTAAAGCGGATACCGCGTGGCAGTGCCGACTTGAGAAATTCGACATAACGGCCTCGCGCATCATCAACTCGAGTCGCCTTTCCAATATCCAGTGCCGCGGGCAGGGGTGGTAGGTCATCAATACAGCGCTCTATCGCTAGTTCAACGTCATCCGGCAATTTAAAACCATCGCCAGCAAAAAATTTAATGCCATTATCACCGGCCGGATTATGCGATGCCGAGAGCATTACCCCCGCATCAGCACGCAATGAGCGCGTCAGATAAGCAACAGCTGGCGTAGGTACAGGCCCCACTAGCAGCACATTCATACCCTGCGCTGTCAACCCCGCACAGAGCGCCGACTCAATCATATAACCGGATAAGCGCGTATCCTTACCTATCAAGATATGCGGTTTATGGCTTAGATGTTCTGTTAGCACATGGCCTGCAGCCCTGCCTAATTTCAATGCAAAATCAGCAGTCATCGGTGCCTGATTCACCGTACCTCGTACACCATCCGTTCCAAAATAACGTCTCATTGCTGAACTCCTGCATCTATTTTTTCTACTACGGCCGATTGGCCCACACTCTTACCGTCCACACTGTCACCTGCCGCCCCTTGACCTTCCACGACTGAAGCGCTGACACGCTTATCTAGCATATCAGGCTCTGCCACTACAGGCGCGCCCACCTTTTCATCTTCCTCGGCCGGAGCGCTGTTATGCTCCGCTAGCGCGGTTGGAGATTCCCCTGCAGCATGCCCGCCATCCTCCTCAATCACACCATGATCTGGAAGACTATTTTCCACGACGGCAACGCTCTCCAACACACCATTCACCTTTACCTTGCTCTGCGTCAATGTCACGGCATCTCCAGATGGCATTTGTAACGCCACCTCTGCAGAAAACGCTCCACCCTGCAACGGAGGCTGAATAACATCGGTCATAACTTCTTTCAGCTTCTCTATCAACAGGTAAGGACCTGTCACCATCACCTGCTTAGGCACTACCTCAACATCAGCAACACGCCAGTTATCAGACTGAGAAAACCTTACCTGAATAGGAACCGCACGGCTTATCAGTACTGGCAGTCGCTCCAAAACAGCATGCACTTTGATGGTCAATTTACTATCGACTAAGCGGATAGATTTTCCAGCAGGACTCGCCACACCCGTCACCGCCTCAACCGGCCCCGCTTTCAATGCAGGGCGAATAGCCGTCGTTTGAACTTCTCTCAAAGCTTCCAACCAGACATCCGGCCCCGTCAACCTCACCTCTTTCGGCTCAATATGGAGCTGTGAAATGCGCCACCCTTCCGGCAGTTCAAAATGAGCCCCCACCGGAATAGAACGAGTGAGGCGTCGATCCACCTGAAGTTGCAAGCGCTCGGGCTTTAACTTCTCAATACGCAAGCCGGCCGGCAACACAATCGATGAAAGTTGTATACCACGCTCGACAACGCTAGGTGTCGTTAAATCAGAGACATCCAAAGGTACCGTTAACTCATGCGATCGCAACTCTTTCAAGCGCGATTGCAACCCCTTCAGTGTAATACGCACATGTTCAGGAAAATCATTCACAATCATCATATCGGCTGGCAACCCTTGCAACTGCAACGGCACGTCCATACTCAACGATCCTTCACCCTGCCCATGCACCTGCAACCATAGCGCGATTGCAATCACGATCGCAAAGAAGTGGAGGTTATAATGTTGAAAAAAGCGGATTAAATAGTGCATCACGGCGCTCCTTTCACTGCATTCGCCGTTGATGAGGGTATGTCTGAGAGCAGAGACAACTGCTCTTTAAGCGCCTGATGCAAGGCTCGCCGACTAAGTACTTCGCCCAGCTGCCCTTTTCTTACCAGATGCACATCCCCTCTCTCCTCAGAAACAACAATGACCAGCGCATCTGTTTCCTCAGTCAGGCCAACTGCAGCTCTGTGGCGCGTACCATAATCACCGGGCAAAGCATTTGACTGCGCTAACGGCAAGAGCACGCGCCCTGCCACCACCTCTCCTCCAGCGACTACGATAGCACCATCATGCATTGGCGCTTCCGGACAAAAAAGCGACAGTATCATATCCGGTTTTAGCGGCACGTTCATCTCCACACCCGATTCAAACAGGTGCCGAAGCCCAGTATCACGCTCAATAACAATCAGGCCACCCCAGCCCCGCTGCACCAGTGCAAACGATGACTCCACCAACATCGCAACCATACTTACATCTGCACCACTATTGCTTGCCAGCGGATTGACAGCCACACGCATCAAGGCACGACGAATCTCCTGTTGAAACAGCACCACCAGAATCACAATAAAAGCTGAAAAGAAGTGACTAAAAATCCACTCAACCGTAAACAGGCCAAACTGTCGGGCCAGCTGATAGACCACCACCACCACAGCTACACCAATCAACATCTGCACCGCGCGCGTGCCGCGAATAAGATGCAGAAAAAAATAGACAACAATCGCTACCACAGCGATATCCACCACATCCGTCATGCCAAATGGCCATTTTTCCATCACCATCACACCAACCTTATTTATTTATAACTGTTTCGCACCGATAACCAACAATCAGTTTTTACCGCCGAAGGAAGCACC
This sequence comes from Mariprofundus sp., assembly GCA_030950555.1. Classification (GTDB taxonomy): domain Bacteria; phylum Pseudomonadota; class Zetaproteobacteria; order Mariprofundales; family Mariprofundaceae; genus Mariprofundus. Next base: position 4,272 of record JAUZRH010000005.1, read on the forward strand.
GGCAAGCCGGGCGCGCCATCAAGAATTTAGCAACAAACAGAGCAGCATGTTCTTGATACTTGCCTTTCATTACGCCTATCGCACGGCAACGCTTGCTTCTACGCTAACGGGTGCTGAGAAGTTACATGAACACTGTCCAGTTTCATAGTTTTTTTACATAAGCCAAGTATCATTCTATTATCAGCCTTATTGCAGAAACTCGGAGATGGACTTTAGCATCGCTAGTTAGTGCTCACAGCGCAGTCACTACCCTACATACCTGTCTTTTTGCATGGCGATCGCAATATGTGGCTTCCCTTTTAAGACGGGACAACTGCAATGACAAAGATTACGAGATGCTTTCGGTTATAGTATTTTTTATTCAACAAACTGTTTGACCTCAATCCCCATAGTCTCCCTACCTAAGGGCCGCGGAAAGAATAAATCATCCAATGCTGGACATCCTTCATATAACCCCAAAAGTAGTTGACACTTTTTTCAAAAAACATGTTGCTAATAGGATGGACCGATCATCAAAAGATGATTTTAAAAAAAAGGCATCCTTCACCAACCATAAAAAATAGTTAACGCTTTACGTTACCTCGCAACTGAAAGATATATCTTCATCTTCCGTAAGCCGGATGAATCATGGGCGTTT
>JAUZRH010000050.1 GCA_030950555.1 Mariprofundus sp.
TCCCACTTTAAACAATCACCCGAATATTACACAAACCACAAAAAAAAGGGCATCCTTCATATTCCGGTTTACACATTAAGGCTTTTCTTAAGGCGGAAAAGGCTTCGCCAAATAGTCGAGTCCCTAACCCCAACCCGCGCCCGGAGGGAGAGGGTGCAAGAGCCTCAGCTTTCAAATGCACTGTGACGTGAGCAATACCCTCTCCCTCAGGGAGAGGGCTGGGGTGAGGGAATCAATAAAAAACGCCCATGATTCATCCGGCTTACGGAAGATGAAGATATATATTTCCGTTGCGAGGTAACGTAAAGCGTTAACTATTTTTTATGGTTGGTGAAGTATCCCTTTTTTTAAAAAATCATCTTTTGATGATCGGTCCATCCTATTGGCAACATGTTTTTTGAAAAAAGTGTCAACTACTTTTGGGGTTATATGAAGGATGCCAATTGATTCACTGATAACGTTTTGAGCCAAGTGCATTAATCCGATGAGCATAGGAAAGGGAAAATATATTCCATTGCTCACGTTACCGTGCATTTGCACCCTCACCCCAACCCTCTCCCACCGGGAGAGGGTTGGGGTGAGGAATTCGTCTATTTGGCACAGCCTTTTCCGTCTTAAGAAAAGCCTTCATGTGTAAACCGGAAAATGAAGGATGCCCACCTTTTCTCGTCATTTCCACGCAGGCGTGAGCCTATACGCGCCAAATAACACGCCGGCCTTTTATATAAAAACCATCTTCAACAATACGCTTTAACGTGGCAGGGTATAAAAGGTGCTCCTCAGCTTGAATACGCTGATGTAAGCTTTCGTAGTCATCATTATCCTCTACTGGCACGACAGCCTGCGCGAGAATAGGACCACCATCGAGCACATCATCGACCAGATGCACCGTACAACCACTAAATTTCACGCCATACTTTAACGCATCGCCCACCCCATCCGCACCGGTGAAGGCAGGCAGCAGTGCGGGATGGATATTAATAATAGATCCCGCAAAGCGTTGTACAAAACGCGGTGAAAGAATACGCATATAACCCGCAAGCACCACCCATTGACAGCCCGCCGCTTCAATCGCATCACCGCAGGCAACATCATACTCCTCGCGATCAGCGTAATCTTTTGGATTAATATGCAGCACCTCCGCCACACCAGCTTGTCGCGCAATGGCTAAGGCTCCTGCATCCGCCCGATCCGATATGACTAAATGGACATCTACAGGGCATTCACCCCGCTTAATCGCATCCAGCAGCACCCGAAGGTTACTACCACGGCCAGAGGCCATCACTACTATTGATTTAGCATTCATCACTACATCCTTTTCCCATGCTATAGTACATATTCACCCACAATCTGATAGCACTGAAGATAAACTATAGTCACGCCAGCATACATGATCTTTTCTCGCCATACTCGTCCCGCGAAGGCGTGGGGCGGGCATGACGTACAATCCATACTTGAATCACTATAGTGTTTGATGCTTGCGTAACAATTCAGCGCCTATAAACAGTAGATATTTTTACCGCAGAGTACGCAGAGTTACGCAGAGTACAAACAAATTCACATCCGCGTTTCCACGCTCCTGCGTGGGAACGCATAGGCAGAGCGTTCCTTTGATGTGGATTCTCGATCAGGTCAGGAATGATGGGAATTTCATACTTGAATCACTATATCTACTTGTTTCAACTATGTAATCCACTGTTATCCACCGGTACAAGAATGTAGATGTGGATTACTTGTGGATAAACAGTGGATGAAATGTGCAGATGGAAACACCACAGATAGTGTCTCAATATGCCTTGACCCACTAGATATAGTGCCTATACTTCCCACCCAAGATTACTGAGTTATGGCTACCAACAGGTGACCGCCTCCATATCAGCCAGGGAGAAGAGAGCATCATGAGCAAAAGATCCAACGCATTGAATATAGCAGCGCTAGAGACCAAGGCATCACCCGCTGAGGTCGAAGTCGCTTTTCAGCCGGCATCCGAAGATATCTGGGACAAGAAGTATCGTCTGAAAGATAAATTAGGGCATGATGTCGATGCCGACATTCAAGCTACTTATGATCGTGTTGCGATAGCACTAGCTAAAGTTGAAAAGGAAGAAATCCGCGAATTCTGGCATAATCGCTTTGTCTGGGCACTGGCCAATGGCGCCATTCCTGCCGGCCGTATCATGTCTAATGCCGGTGCCGAAGCCCATAAACCTGCCACTTCAACGATTAACTGCACTGTCTCGGGTACGATCCCTGACTCCATGGATGGCATTCTCTCCATGGTTCATGAGGCTGGTCTGACGCTGAAAGCAGGCTGTGGTATCGGCTATGAATTCTCTACCTTGCGTCCTAAAGGTGCCTATGTCTCGGGTGCTGGCGCCTACACTTCAGGACCCATGTCGTTCATGGATATTTATGATAAAATGTGTTTTACCGTATCTTCTGCCGGCGGTCGCCGTGGCGCTCAGATGGGTACATTTGACATATCGCACCCCGACATTGTCGAGTTTATTCGCGCCAAACGTGAAGATGGCCGACTGCGCCAATTTAACCTCTCTTGCCTGATCACCAGAGACTTTATGGAAGCCGTTAAAAATGACGCTGATTGGGACCTTGTTTTTCCAGCCACGCAGACAGAAATTGATGACGCTGATACCCGCATTATCTTCAAACCTGTCGCCAACTCACCCAAAGGCTCAACCACCAATGACCTTGGTCATGTTGCCTGCAAAGTTTATAAAACCATGAAAGCACAGCGCCTTTGGGATGTCATTATGGCCTCCACCTACGACTATGCTGAGCCCGGTTTTATTCTGATTGATGAAGTCAATGAGATGAACAACAACTGGTTCTGCGAAGAGGTGCGCGCTACCAATCCTTGTGTTACAGCAGATACTTGGGTACAAACAGTTGATGGACCTCGTCAAGTTTCCAATCTGATTGGTGAACAGTTTGATGCGATGGTCGATGGCATGCCACATGCAAGCACTGCTGAAGGCTTTTTCAAAACGGCCTACAAAGAGGTTGTTCGCTTGCAGACCCGCGAAGGCTATGCACTACGCTTAACCCATGACCACCGCGTACGCAAAGTAACGCACTTAACTCGCTGGTCATGTGACAGCGAATGGACCCAGGCTAGCGCACTTCAACCCGGCGACAAGGTACTGCTACATCAACATACAAATCTCGCATGGCCGGGTGCAATGAGTCGCGAGCAGGGCTACCTGCTGGGTCTACTGGTTGGTGATGGCACACTTAATAGTGACACAGCCATTCTCTCAGCTTGGCCAGCAGCAGAGGCAGTAAATGCGCCCGCTAGCGATGGCACATATAACTTGATGCAGGAAGCCGAAAAGGCGCTTCGCACACTACCTCATTGCACTGATTTCAGTGGCTGGCATGAAATCAGTGGCCGCGGCGAATTCCGCATGAAGTCTACTAGCCTACGAAACTTAGCCACTGAAGCTGGCATGAAGCAGGGTGACAAGGCGATTACTCCGACTATGGAGCAGAGCTCTTCCGAGTGTTACGAAGGATTTCTTCGCGGCTTCTTTGATGCCGATGGCTCTATTCAAGAAACACATAGTAAGCGTGTGTCTATCCACTTGGCACAGAGTGATCTGGCTCTATTAGAAGCCGTTCAGCGTATGTTACTACGTTTAGGAATCACTTCGACTATTTACAAAAATCGCCGTTCCGATGGCGAGGGCAGCATACAGCACCATACAACCAAAGCGCAGCATGAACTACTGATCACAGGGACTAGCCTTGTAACATTCAATCAACGCATCGGCTTTGCGGATGCTCACAAACAGGCACGGCTAACCACACTACTTGGTCGCTACAAACGCAAGCTCAATCGTGAGCATTTTGTAGCCGAGGTTACTTTCGTCACCGCTGATGGCTTAGAAGATGTGTTTGATGTGCAGGTGCCCGGCATCAATAGCTTTGATGGCAATGGCCTACATGCTCATAACTGTGGTGAGCAGCCACTCCCTCCTTATGGTGCTTGTCTACTTGGATCAATTAATCTGACCCGTTTTGTGCACGAACCATTCACTGACAAGGCCCGTTTTGACTGGGATAGCTACCGTGAAGTCATCTCCATTTTTACGCGCATGTTGGACAATGTCGTTGAGATTAACGGCCTACCGCTGGAAAAACAGCGTCAGGAGCTAATGAACAAACGTCGTCATGGCATGGGCTTTCTTGGCCTAGGCTCTACACTAACCATGTTACGCACACCCTATGGCTCACCTGAATCACTCGAATTCACCGAGCAGATTGCTTACGAAATGGCCCGCACTGGCTTCCGCACAGGTCTGGAACTAGCTGATGAAAAAGGGGTCGCGCCAGCACTCACTGATCAGTATAAAATAACAGCTGAAATGATGGCCAAGCGCCCTGAGATGAAAGCTGATGGTATTAAGCTGGGCGACATGGTCGCGGGCAAGGTGCTGTGGGCTAAATATTCACGCTATATGCAGAAATTTCGCCATACTGCCAACAGCGATGATGCTGCAATGCTGGATGAACTCATTGAAAAAGGGTGCCGCTTCACCCACCACTCCTCCATCGCACCTACCGGCACAATTTCCCTGAGCCTGGCTAATAACGCCTCCAATGGCATTGAGCCAAGCTTCGCTCACCACTACAGTCGCAACATCATCCGTGAAGGTCGCAAGAGCAAAGAGAAAGTGGATGTATTTTCCTATGAATTACTGGCTTTCCGTGCCCATATCAATCCTGAGGCGATGCCCTACTCTACCGACCCTGCCTCAGCCCTGCCGGATTACTTCATCAGTGCCGATGAGGTCACGCCAAAGCAGCATGTTGATATTCAGGCTGCAGCACAGCGCTGGGTTGACTCAAGCATCTCCAAAACGGCCAATGTCCCTACCGACTTTCCTTATGATGAGTTTAAGGATATCTACCTCTATGCCTACGAACAGGGGCTAAAAGGGTGCACCACTTTCCGCTTTAACCCTGAAGCATTCCAAGGCGTACTGGTCAAGGAGACCGACCTCGCCAATACCACCTACAAATTCACCCTTGAAGATGGCACGGAAATCGAAGCAAAGGGTAATGAAAACATCGAATATGATGGTGAAATACACAGTGCTGCCAACCTCTTCGATGCCTTGAAAGAAGGCTATTACGGTAAATTTTAAATGCACAACGAAGGGGCAGCAGAAGCAAACAATCAATATAAATCAGTAACTGCTTCTCTGCTCTTTCACGATCCCGTGGACAACAGCGTTGAATGGGCTGAGCTAAGATTCCCACCGATAAACCTGTGGGCAATGGCAAACCTTTCAAAGTACGCCCTACTCCAACGTGATTATGCCCATAACCAACGGCCACAGTGTCCGGGCATGGCAGCAACATGCAAACACACTGTAACAACAAAGCTTCAACAGATGCACAGCATTCTAGTGATGCATGGAGGTCAGCAATGAGCATTAAAATCGACAAGAAAATCGTCAGCTACAGTGTGAAAGATAACAACGAAAAAGCAGAACCAACTATAGTCACGGCGATCGCCCCCCTGCTTGAGCGTGATGATATTCTCGAAGGTAACACCTATAAAATCAAAACGCCGAACTCTGAGCATGCGATGTATATCACCATTAACGATGTGGTGATCACCGAGCCGGGCGGCAATACCCATCGTCGCCCATTTGAGATCTTCATCAACTCCAAAAACATGGAACATTTCATGTGGATTGTCGCACTAACCCGCATCACCTCGGCCATCTTCCGCAAAGGAGGCGATATCACCTTCTTAGTAGAGGAACTCAAGGCTGTATTTGACCCACGAGGTGGTTACTACAAACGAGGTGGCCGCTACATGCCCTCACTGGTCGCCGAGATCGGTGAGGTGATCCAACAGCATCTAGTCTCTATCGGCATGATGGAAGGGCAAATGAACAACGCCGTCCTCCAAGCCAAACGCAAAGAGGCCGAAGACACATTAGGAGCCGCTGCTGTAGCCAAAGGCAGCCAATGCGACAAATGCGGTGCCATGGCCGTGGTAAGACTCGATAATTGCAACTGTTGCCTGGAGTGCGGCGATTCAAAGTGCGGCTAAATCCAGACTAATGTTCGCTTCCGGTGTGTGGGCGGCCATAAGTTGAAAAGATTAATCATGATGCTTGGGGAGACTTCTTCCCAGGCATCATTTATTTAAGGATGCAAAACTATAAGAGGGAGCTTCGACCTAGACTGTCGAAATACCGGGGTATTTGTTACAATTCCGGGCATCCTTCATATTCCGGTTTACACATTAAGGCTTTTCTTAAGGCGGAAAAGGCTTCGCCAAATAGTCGATTCCCTCACCCCAACCCTCTCCCGGAGGGAGAGGGTTGGGGTGAGGGCGCAAATGCACTGTGACGTGAGCAATACCCTCTCCCTCAGGGAGAGGGCTTGGGTGAGGGGATCAATAAAAAACGC
>JAUZRH010000051.1 GCA_030950555.1 Mariprofundus sp.
TTCTGCGTTGCCACAGAGTGACTACTAAAGGCAGTAGGCTATCGCGCCCATTCAGGGCTTGCTTATGCGCTTGATTTGGCGCCTTGAATCCAACTACTATCCTGCGCATAATCTGGATACTTTATGCTTTCCGTGGCCCTAAAGTCCCATCCCCCTAACATCTGACGGGGATGTTTTTGCTTGGTGCCTTTGCGGTGAACAGTCGCTGCAACAGCTTTTGGCTACAGAAGCTCTGTTTTTTCTTGTTTCTAAGCTCCATCACAGTCACGCTAGGATTCAACAGTAAGCTGAGGTAAATGAGTAAGTGGTGACGGGTTCTGAATGATTAAAAATAAGGAATCTGGCCATTCGTTCATAAACAGCGTTATACTTGCGGCAAAAAGAAATGGAACACTGTTCCTTACATGAACAGTGACGATGCACATAACGAGGGGAGTGAAAATGGACGTAGAGATGGTACTAAAAAATCTACAAGAGATGAAGGCTATGCATGGAGAAAATCTCTCCGGCCTCGATTTTTCGGGACGAGACCTAAGTGGTGCGAACCTATCTGGCTGTAATTTATCTGGCTGTAATTTTCGCGAAGCCAAACTCTCCTCCTGTGATCTTTCCGATTGCGACCTGCAGAAGTGTGATTTTCGTGGTGCCGATCTAAGTCTATCTAGTTTATATAATTCGGATCTAAGTGGCTCTAAGTTACGCCGAGCTAATTTAACCCATGCCAACCGTACGCTGGCAAAAATCAGCAAATGGGCCATGAAAGGCGCCTATATTACCGGCCCTACTGCATACTGCGAATGAATAAACCCCTGCTTCTTCCTAAATCATTTCCACTGCATGAGGAAAAAGATTTCCTTGCTGAAAGTGAATGGGTCATTTTTAAATTACTTTGTCGTCCCGTCAGCTCGTTTGCAACAACTGATGCAGCAGAGCTGGCATTTGCCACGGGCAATCAGGTTAGTCCTGAACGCTGCGATGAATTAATTCGTATTGTACGCATTCACCAGTTGCAAGGCTTAGGCTCATGGATTGCGCGTATTTTAGCTCAAACAGGACTAAGTGATCGTGATATGATTGAACAACCAGCCGCAGAGATCATTGACAAAGTAAATAAAAAACTGGGTTACAAACTCTGCAATGAGGCAACCAGCCAGGCCATGGCACTACTGCAACAGCAGTGGCAAGATACAAGCACGCAGGATTAAAATTCTGAATAATGGATAGATACGATGACTGAACGAATTCTAGTAACTGGCGGCGCTGGTTATATCGGCGCCAATATTGCCGCAGCCTTGTGCAAGCGACCCGCAACCGAAGTGTTGGTTGTTGATGATTTTTCTTCAGGCGATTGGCGCAACCTGATTCATGTTGACTGTGAAGTACGCGCTTGCGACTGTGATGATCCGGCACTTTTGGATGAAATTGCCGATGGTGCTTTTTCCGCCATTTTTCATGAAGCGGCCATTACTGACACCACCGTGATGGATCAACGTTTAATGATTGAAGTAAATACCAATGCCTTCGCTAGCATTTTGGAGGCCAGCTGCATCTCCTCCACGCGTTTAATCTACGCGTCATCAGCAGGCACGTATGGAAATTCACCGCCACCGAACAGTGTAGGCTGCGGTGAAGCACCTGAAAATATTTACGGTTTTTCTAAATTAGCCATGGATCGTATCGCTTCCCGCTACTATGAACGACATCGCGCCAGCATCATTGGCCTACGTTATTTCAATGTTTATGGCCCTGGTGAAACGCATAAAAATGAAAAACAAGGCAATAAAACTGCCTCGATGATTCTACAGCTGTATGATCAGCTTAAATCTGATCAAAATCCACGTCTATTTAAATATGGCGAACAGAAACGTGATTTTGTTTACATTGGCGATCTGATCAATGCAAATATGGCCGCACTAGATGCACCACGCTCGGGTGTCTGCAATGTCGGCTCTGGCATTGCGAGAAGCTTCAATGATATTATTCAGATTAGCGCCTCGATTCTAAATATTGATGCCGACATCGAGTATATTGATAATCCACACACCTTTTATCAAAACCACACCGAGGCTGACCTTAGTGCTAGTAAAGCACTACTTAATTGGCAACCGGAATGGTCGCTGGAACGGGGTATCCAAGAATATATCGAATGCTTGGAACGAGGCCATCGGGGCCCCTTGGAGACCGCTTAGTGCGTTACCTTATTTTCCTCAGCCTGCTATTCACAGCATGTACAGCCGAGCCGATCCATCAAGGCAATCGTCTGGATATAAACCAGATCACCCAACTCAAACAGGGTGATACCCGTTTCCATGTTGAACAGCTGTTAGGTTCGCCCGTACTGCAAGATACCCTACACCCGAACAGATCCGTCTATTATGAAGAGTTTAAAGATGATTCAAGTGGAGAAATGCTTAAACGCAGCTTGATTATCACCTATGATGATGCCAAACGTATCATCAAACTTGAGCGTAGCGGACTTAAAAAACAACCAACGCAACATAAGGAGTAAGCATCCATGGCAGATATTCTATTTGAAAATGACGAACATCGTTGTGTCTACCTTGAAAATCTGTGTGAAGGTGAAATGATCCCTTCCAATCAGCATATTATTATCCACAAAAGCAAAGGCATGCTATTAGATCCGGGTGGCCATAAGGTTTACGCCAAGATTTTCTCCGCTATGCCTGATTTTCTACTGCCTTCTCAAATAGAACACATATTTCTCTCTCATCAGGATCCAGATATTGTTGCAGCGATTAATGGTTGGCTAATGGTGACCAATGCAAACGCTTATATGCCGGCAATATGGCGGCGTTTTATCGCCCACTTTGGTGTCGATGGCAGTGTGATGGATCGCATGCAGTCCATGCCTGATGAAGGCATGCGAATTGATCTTAATGGCTGTGAACTACTGGCTATTCCAGCCCATTTTCTGCATTCCGCTGGCAATATGCATCTTTATGATCCAATTTCGAAAATATTATACTCCGGTGATTTAGGCGGTTCTTTTTGCGACTACCGCTTTGTTGAAGCGTTCAATGATCATATTCCGCATATGGAGGGTTTTCACAATCGTTATATGGCCAGTGGTATTGCTTGTCGCTTATGGGCAAAAATGGTTCGCCAACTCGATATTGAGATCATCGCCCCTCAACATGGGGCTGTATTCCGTGGTAAAGAGCAGTGCAATCAGTTTATTGATTGGGTTGAAACACTCGAACCCGGAGCTGAATCGATGCAAGAGATATACCAACTACCCGTTTAAAAATCAGCAGGGGCTAATATGGACAGACAACAGAATAAAACGGATGCCACATTGATTCCTCTGGACAGACCAGAGGCTGAAATGGAACCAAAGCAGAACAAAATTAATGCCATACTCAAGACGCTAGAGGGTTCATCTGCCGATATTACCAACGTTGGCCTGATCAGCTCGGATGGTATAATACTTGCTGATCTGAATGATCCGCTGTTAAAAGGTTCCGCTGGACTGGCTGCCATCCTTAACTCGCTGGCATTGCGCTTAACAAACGCCCTTCAGATCGGTGCGTTTTTAGAAACGCATATTTGTACTGAGCAGTCTGATCTGCTGCTGTTTGATATAAAGACTGAAACCACGCTTCTCTTTGATGAAAAGCAACAGGCCATACTGGTTGTGATCGTAAATCATCAAGGTGATATTGACGCTGCTAGATGCAATGCCCGAACTGCACAGACACAGTTAAAAAAAGTTCTGGCCCAAGCTATTTGATGGCTCAACGGACACCTCACTATGCATGCCACGGCTATCGTGGCATCACACTTAGCCTGCTATTATTGCTCAGTAGTTGTGCAAGCCTAAACAAAACAGCATCAACAAGCACACCTATCATGGATCATAGTGATGAAAGCCCTGTCACCGTAGAAATTCAACCAATGCCCTCAGCTCCACCCATTATAGCGCAATTAGCCGCGCCCCAGACACCCACGACTTTTACTGCTGCTATGCCCATCAACCCTATTCTTGCTGAGTTAAGCACAACAGAGGTAGAGCATTCAGAAGCTTTAGCCAAAGCGCGTTATCAACGCGGCTGGGAAACTATCTCTATTCGCTCCTCTTTTGTGCGCCAGCGAATCATTGATACCCTGACAAAACTCCATGCCCCCCTATCGCTTCAGGTTATTCCGGTGGTTGAATCAACCTATAACCCCTATGCAATCTCCTATGCTGGTGCTTCTGGTTTATGGCAGCTGATGCCCCAAACGGCACAATATCTTGGTGTTCGCTCAAACAACAAGACCAATGGCAGAAGATCCATTGAACAGTCTAGTGCAGCGGCAATTAGCTACCTACAACAGCTGCACAAACAGTTTAGCAACTGGTCTCTCGCCTTTGCTGCTTATAATCTAGGCCCCTACGCCTTGAAAAAAAGATTAGCAAAACAGCCATGGCAACCCTCTGATGGCCTTGAAAGTCTGCCTATTCCAACGGCAACAAGGCGTTATGTTCAACATATTATCGGCCTTATTGCACTGCTTGAACACCATCAATTATCTTTTCCTGAACCCGTACAGACACGTCAAATAGAACTCAATACGCCTATCGACATGCATCGCCTAAACACCCTAAGTAGCTTGCAGGAGAATGATCTATTTCGTTATAATCCCAGTCTGAATCAGGCGCAATATCTAAACAGCAGCATCAGCATTCATGTACCCGCATTACAATACGACCAGCTGATCGAACAAGTTCAACAAGCGGCGCCGCAATACCTGCTTTATCGTGTCAAACAAGGGGACTCCTTATGGCGCATTGCCCACAAGCATCACATTACCGTGACGGTACTTAAAGAGTTAAATCAACATATCGGCAAGTTTATTCACGCCAATCTTCAGCTAAAAATACCCACCAGCAATTTAGCGAGCCATCGCGCTATCACCTTAGCAAACCCGCTCCTAAGCAATAATCAACGGCTGCGCTATACCATTCGGTCAGGTGACTCTTTATGGCGAATCGCGCAGCGCTTTGGTACCACAGCAAAAGATATTGCCCGCTATAACGGCCTATCAGCCAAGAAGCTTATTCGCCCAGGTGATACCTTGTGGGTTCTGGCCAGCAACCAAAACCATTGATGCCATATCGACTGCTCTACTGCCTTATAGCACTTTTTTTCCATGGCTGCAGCGCTGCCGAACAGCCGGCACCTGCCAAAGAACTACCTGTTGCCGACATTGCAGCTGTCGGTGACCGACTGGTTGATGCGAGCATAGGTGATGCAAGCAACCTGATTCCTATGATCGCGGGTGATGCCTCTAGCCACGCCATTGCCAGTCAACTTTATCTCTCACTGCTAAAATACGATAGCGAACTTAATCTCACCGGCCAGCTTGCTAGCTCATGGCGGGTGGGAAAAGATAATAAAAGCATCACTTTCCACCTGCGTAAAGGACTAACATGGAGTGATGGCAAGCCATTCACTTCGGCTGACTGCGCTTTCACCTTGAAACTGATACAGGATAAAAATACACAAAGCGCCTATAAATCAGACTATGCATTGGTCGATCATTTTGAAACACCTGACAAGCTCACTTTTATCGTCCGCTATCTGGAACCCTTTTCACCAGCCCTTGCATCGTGGTCCTCACTGGCAATCTTGCCTGAACATATTTTCAGCCACGAAGACATCATGCACACGCCCCTCTCCCGCCATCCAAAAGCGACCATCGGCCCCTATCAGCTGGCAGACTGGCAGTCCCAGCAATCTATTTTACTCAAGGCAAACCCTCATTACTACGATGGCCCCGTTTGGATTAGTGAACGGTTAACCCGAATCATCCCAGATCGAGCCACGCAATTTCTGGAATTATCCGCCGGAAGAATTGATTCTGTAGGTTTGACTCCGATTCAATACCAACGGCTTTTTATGAAGAGAGCCTCACTTAAGAAAAACTACAATCGTTACAAATATCTGGATTTTGTCTATACTTATCTCGGCTTTAATCTGAAACGAAAACCCTTCGATGATCTGCGTGTACGTGAAGCCATCGCTTATGCCATTGATCGAAAGGAGATTTTAGCCGGCGTGCAACTGGGGCTGGGTGAAACCATTGCTTCGCCCTATAAACCCGGAACCTATTGGGTCAATAAAGCCCTCAAACCACGCGCCTATCATGCAAAAAAAGCCCAAGCCCTACTCGCTAAAGCTGGCTGGATTGACACCAATGGTGATGGCATTGTTGATAAAAATGGCAAACCATTAAGCTTCACCATCCTCACCAACAATGGCAATAAACAGCGTGCGGATGCCGCAACCATTATGCAGCAGCGACTGAAAAAAGTAGGCATTGATGTCAACATTCGCTTGGTGGAGTGGTCAGCATTTATTGAAAACTTCATCAATAAACGCCAGTTTGATGCTGTGATATTAGGCTGGTCACTTTCACCTGATCCCGACCAATATAGCATCTGGCACTCATCTCAAACCGGCCCTCGTCAGTTCAACTTTCTCTCCTACCACAATGACAAAGTAGATCATGCACTTGATGCTGCGCGTCGCACCTTTGATCGCACAAAGCGTAAAGCCTATTATGATCTAATGCAGGCTGAAATATACCATGATCTACCCATGGTCTTTCTCTTCGCCCCCTACTCATTGCCCGTGATGAATAAGCGTATCCACGGCATCAAACCAGCGCCTGCCGGCATCGGCTATAATAGTGAGAAGTGGTATGTCCCCAAAGCGCTACAGCACTACCACGTCACCAGCATTAACCCCTAAAAGGAGCGATATCAGGTTCATCGATATTCCAGTTTTTATTGCCCTGTAGCTTTTTTATAGCGAGTTCAGATAAAAATGGTATCTTCTGCAACACAAGTTTTTCTGTTTCGAGCCAAGGAGCCTATCATGTCCTACCTAAAGAGAGTTCAAGCCAATAGTTATCAGCAGCGTCTCGAATCACTCATTTCTGAGCGCATGCAAACCGGAGCCGACAAAGCCGATATAGATGCCAGAATCTGGGATATTTTTGGTGAAAAATGGTCTATTATGTTCACTGACCTGTCCGGTTTCTCTCGCTATGTGACTGAATTTGGCATTATTCATTTTTTACAAAATATTCAAGAGTCCCAACGCATATTTGAACCCTGTATCGAAGCCAATGATGGTATATTAATCAAGGTAGAAGGAGATAGCCTTATGGTGCTATTCCGCCATCCAAGTAAAGCGGTCAAATGCGCCATCGCCATGCAACAAGCAACGAAAACATACAATATTGATAAAATTGAAGCCGAAAAAATCCTACTATGCGTTGGCATAGGCTACGGGGATATCCTAACGATTGGTGACCAGGATGTATTTGGCGAAGAGGTCAATGCAGCCAGTAAACTGGGTGAAGATACAGCCAAAGCGTGGGAAATTCTAGTTACGGGCTCCGTCATACCTGAGATAAAAGAACTACCAGGCATCTCATTCGAACCACTAGAAGAGGGCCCCGCATGGGTGGCAGAAGCATACAAACTGGAATACCCTCTCTAGAACTCTTTTACTCGCTATTCCAGTTTTTTATATGTTCCTGATTACCCATGAAACGCAGCCAAAAGGCGGCCTTCTGAATGATAAGGGCCGCGGAAATAATTAACTATCCCATTCTACTGGTCTATAAGCCCCTCTTCTGCGTTAAAGAATCAGCCACTTTTTAAAAGCAATATGACTACCTATCGCGCCCATTCAGGGCTTGCTTATGC
>JAUZRH010000052.1 GCA_030950555.1 Mariprofundus sp.
GCGCCTTGAATCCAACTACTATCCTGCGCACAATCTGGATACTTTATTCTTTCCGTGGCCCTTACTTGAAGCACGATAGAATCTGTTACGTAATGACTTATTTTAGCTCGTTATAACAGCGCTTCTCCAGCATGAAGTAGCCATGCGTTGATGGTTTTTCCTGATACAGCAACTGAATCTGCTGATCTGGAGAAAATGTTTGGGTCGTCCCAAAAACCACCATCTCTTGATGTGTTAATTCAGAGTCAAGGGGATACTCAATACGCATTTTTGTATCTGACGACCAGCGAATAACCGCATCATAACCATGTCGAAAAGAGAAACTATCCATACTTGCATTAAAACTATCGGATGCTAGCCGGATGTTCATTTTCATCTCTTTATCAATCGCCCTATCGCCTGTAGATACGCGATAAAATGTAGCAATCTTTTGCGCTGAAGGGGAAGCACATTCAAACATCACATCCACCTTCTCCCTATTACCACAAGCAGCAAGCAGAAACATGACAAGCCCCAACACTGCAATCACGTGAATGCGAGCACTCATTTGCAAAGCCTCGAAAACTCACTACTAGTTCGTTCCAGACAATCTTCGATTGAAACACCTGAAAAATAATTACCTACCAAAGCCAAGGATTTCCCTTCCAGCGCCCCATCAACAGCCTCAATCAACTGATGGTGACCCATATCAGGCGCAGGCAAACGATTGGTTTTATGGAATATATACAAGAAATCTGACTGTTCAACACCCATTACAGTAGCAATTTTTTCTAACTTCGCGCCATCATCAAGCAGCCCCGGTTTAAAATGAAAAGTCATGCCACGCATAGAGGGGTGAGCGATCACATCGCGTGAAACCGAAGAGTAGAAATCTCCATCCACAGCTATAATTCCAGCCAAATGCTCAAGCTGCAAACGCTCTTTTTCTACCACCACGCCGATCGATTCAACTTCAACTTCGCCCACCCAGTTAAGCTGCTCTGCAACCTCAGGCCATACATCTTTAAGCAACCTAGAAGCGGCCAATACCGGTGTGGCGCAAACAAGTTTATCGGCATAAAATAGGCTATCACCCACATCCAGCTGATAGCGTCCCTCAATGTATTGAACCGAACGAATATCCTGCTCTTTTTTAATTTCCAACTGCTCTTCTAGAGCCGTAATCACATCACCTAATCCCGTTGGAAAGGTGTAACTACGCATCATTTGTTTATCACGCAGCCGTTTCTTAAACAACATATCCGCCGGCACATCTGCCGAGTGCTGACAAATTACGGCATTAAAAGCATGGCTAAAGGTCTCACGGTAGTTTTTTTCACCTACAATAGCGCCATAATAGTCAGAGATTGAACTATTCTCTTTCTTTAGTGAAAATAGTTGCCAGAAATGTGTACAGAGCTCAAAAAGGTGCAACCGCGATAGAATGGAAACCAGCTTATGATCATCCAACATACGATAGCTCTGTTTTTCACGGCCTTGCATCTGTTCCAGCAAACCAAGCTCGTTAATAAGCTTTAACAATTCAGCATAGGTATTATAACAGGTATGAGCTCCCATCTCTAGCCAGAAAGGTGAACCAGCAGCGGCCACTACCTCGGAGTGAACACATCCACCTGAACGCCCCTCTTTTTCCAAAACGAGCACTGACATACCTGCTTTTTTTGCCTTGTAAGCCATGGCCAGCCCAGAAATACCAGCTCCCACAACGATCATATCATATCTATTTTCCATAATGACAACTCTAGGTCAATTCATCGTTCAGGCCAATGCAAAGAAATAGCTGACGGTTCATAATCATTCGCAGCAACGGAGTAAGCGGCGCTATTTCCGCCATGCGAGAGGCCCAATGCAAATAAAACAGCGGAAAGACAGGCGATAGAATACGGAACTTTAGTTGAACATGTTTATTTATACTTATCGTTCGCTCATTTGATTATGAGGTTTGGAGATTCTAAAACAAGACTATGTGATGGAGAATTCAAAGATATTGGGACCTCTGATATTTTTAGAGCGTCAGATTGCTGAGTTTTGTATTTAACAAAGAAAACATTAGCCACTGATACCCTAGGTCACCTTCTTTGCCGCAAGCGGCATTCACCTTGTTCGACAACAACCACGAATTAACGACATCCTTCACTAACTATAAAAAAAGGTTGACGCTTTAGGGCCGCGGAAAGAATAAATCATCCACGTGCTGGTCTATAAGTCCGCATTCTGCGTTGCCACAGAGTTACTACTAAAGGCAGTAGGCTATCGCGCCCATTCAGGGCTTGCTTATGCGCTTGATTTGGCGCCTTGAATCCTGCGCATAATCTGGATACTTTATGCTTTCCGTGGCCCTTAAGTGGAGGGCCTTAATGTGTAAATCGGAAAAATGAAGAATGCCAAATTACTATAACAGAAAGCATCACGGAGTGTATGCAATTGCAGCTGTTTCATCTGAAAAGGGAGACCCAAATCATCGGGGCTAAAGTCTTGGTTTCGATTTTCTGCGCCAAAGCTGGAACATCAAGTTAAAATAAACGATGAAGTATGCTGCTGTTACCTTCATACTTCGATTTAAAGAACAATGGAGAGGCTGGGTATGAAAGCAATGAGATTAA
>JAUZRH010000053.1 GCA_030950555.1 Mariprofundus sp.
CTGCGTTGCAGCATCAGTCTTTTATTTGAAGAGATACCTATCGCGCCCATTCAGCGCTTGCTTATGCGTCAAATACTGCGCCTTGAATCCGAACTCTTATCCTTCGCATAACGGGACAATTATTTATTTCCGCAGCCCTAACGTCACTTATCCCACTGCACGGCTTCATGGGAATGACGATCAACTGTAGTGGGATGCAGGTAGGAACAGGAGGTATAGTGATTCAAGCTTGAATTGTCTTTTCTCGTCATTCCATGAAGATGGGAATCCATGGTTATCAATCCTGACCGCCATGGTTTGGGGATGGGACTTTAGTCCCTTAGGTTTTGATGTTGCTGCGCGACTAATTTGTTTTGCCTAAACACGATGCAGTCATGGCTTGTTTGGCGCACCTATACCATGGCGTAAGCTATTATAATCATTGTTGTCCCGCCTTAACAGGGAAGCCCAAATATACGCGTGTTAAATGATGCACTTCTGCTTTCAATTGACATAACAGCAGGCGGTTTCTAACGTCGCGATACTATTTTTATAAGGATTACTAACATGTCAGACACAACGCGCTCCCAACAAGACTTTGATCAGGCAAAAAAATTACTCCCCGGCGGCGTTAATTCGCCTGTGCGTGCCTTCAAATCTGTTGGCGGCACGCCCCGTTTTTTTGCCCGAGCTTCTGGTGCCTACGTATGGGATGTCGATAACAATCAATATATTGATTATATCGGCTCATGGGGTCCTATGATTCTCGGTCACGCTCACCCTGATGTTGTCAAAGGTGTACAAGAGACCGCAGCGCTTGGCATGAGTTTCGGTGCCCCATGCGAGTTGGAAATTGAGCTGGCTCAACTGGTGATTGATATGGTTCCTTCGATTGATGTCATTCGCTTTGTAAACTCGGGTACGGAAGCCACCATGAGTGCACTGCGTCTGGCTCGTGGCTTTACCGGTCGTGATAAGTTTATCAAATTTGATGGTGGCTACCATGGTCATGCGGATGGTTTTCTGGTGAAAGCGGGCTCCGGTGCCGCCACCTTTGGTGAACCTGATTCTGCTGGCGTCCCTGCTGATTATGCCAAACTAACACTGACCGCTCCATTTAATGATATTGAGGCGGTAAAAACGCTTTTCGCTGAAAACAGCGGTGAAATCGCCTGCATTATTGTAGAACCCGTTCCGGGTAACTGTGGTGTGATGCTGCTGCATGAAAATGGATTCCTGCAACAGTTACGTGATATCTGCGATGCTGAGGGGGCGCTGCTGATCTTTGATGAGGTGATGTGCGGCTTTCGTGTGGCAGCTGGTGGCGCTCAAGAACGATTTTCTATTATGCCGGATCTCACATGTTTGGGAAAAATTATCGGCGGTGGTTTACCTGTCGGCGCTTATGGCGGACGAGAAGAGATCATGCGCATGATTTCTCCTGATGGCCCTGTCTATCAGGCCGGAACCTTATCGGGCAACCCTCTGGCCATGCGTGGTGGTATTGAAACACTCAGCCGCCTTCGCGCCCCCGGTTTTTATGAAGATTTAGAAGGCAAAGCCACAACGCTTGTTGAGGGCTTACTGGCCGGCTGTAAGGCTGCAGGTGTGCCTGCGGTTGCCAACCAGGTTGGTGCGATGTTCACTATCTTCTTCACCAAGTTGGAACAGGTCAACTGCTGCTCGGATGTCAGTAGTCATTGTGACCTAACCTTCTTTGGCCGCTACTTTAATGCCATGCTGGATGAAGGAGTCTATCTCGCCCCATCGCAATACGAAGCCGCCTTTGTCTCTGCGGCACACACCGATCAGGATATTGAAAATACGATTGCTGCTGCGACTCGCGCACTGGCAAAGTTGACAGCATGAGTCTGCTAAACCAGATAACATTCAATGAAGCAGGACTTGTGCCGGCTATTGCGCAGGAGGCAATAAGCGGTCGTGTTTTGATGATGGCATGGATGAATGAAGAGGCCGTCAGAGAGACGCTAAGCACTGGCTTTGCCCATTACTACTCCCGCTCTCGTCAGAAACAGTGGCAGAAAGGCGAATCCTCCGGTCATGTACAAGAGATTGTCGATATCTACCTCGATTGTGATGGTGATACCCTACTACTAAAAATCAAACAAACCGGCCCCGCCTGCCACACCAATCGTCAATCCTGTTTTTACAAACAACGTAAAAATAGTGAATGGCTGACCATTGAGCAGCCATTGACGTAATCCGCTATCGTTAACGAGCATCATATAGCAATTCAAGCTTGAAATGTCTTTTCTCGTCATTCCTGCCCCAGCGAAGGCGTGGAGCGGGAATGACGGACAATCCATACTTGAATCACTATAATGATTCTGCAATAAATTGAATTATCGCATATAATTACTCGGAGGAATCATGAGCGTTTCAATCTTAAAGGAACTGCACAAAGTACTGGAGTCTCGCAAGTCTGATTCACCCGACACCTCCTATGTGGCATCGCTCTATGCCAAACCCGACAAGATGTTGGAGAAGATCGGTGAAGAAGCCGTTGAGACCATTATTGCTGCTAAGAATGATGACCGTGAACAGATTATCTATGAAACGGCTGATCTCTGGTTTCACACCATGGTGATGCTGTCGCAAAAAGGACTTTGTCCCGATGATGTGTTAAATGAGCTGGCGCGTCGTTTTGGTATCTCTGGCCATGAAGAAAAATCATCTCGTACTACACCCCATTAACAACAGCAGCGGATGCCAATCATCATCAACAAACAAGCTATTCTGACACTCATCATCGAGCAGCTGAAAACTGACCTGACCATCAGTGAAAAAGCGCTACAAATAGCGCGTGAAACAGCCGTGCATAGCGACTGCATGGGCTCAAGCAGGTATGAGACAATGGGGCTGGAAGCCTCATATCTTGCTCAGGGCCAAGGCACGCGCTTACTAGAGGTAGAACGCGCTCTTACCTACTTCAAACAACTGATAGTAGTCGAAACAGTCACCACTATCGGTTTATCATCACTGATCGAACTAGAAGATGATCAGGGCGATAGGCAACTACTCTGGCTTGCTGCTGATGCAGGCGGCTTAAAAATACGCTATGACAATCGACCTGTCACAGTGATCACCCCCAGAGCACCTCTGGGTAGAGCTTTAGTTGGCAAAGAAAAAGGGGATGAATTTGAGTGCAATATTAATGGACAAAGTCGTCTCTACAAAATTTTAACGACCTCCTAGATTATTCATCCGGAGACTCTTTTCTCAACGCCATCACCTGGGGTACCAAAGCCAGAAACAACTGACAAAGCTCAGAGTCAAAATGTTTACCCGACTCTGTTTTAAAATATTCAATCACTTTACCTAGCGGCCAGGCTTTTTTATAAGGTCGCTCCGAGCAGAGCGCATCAAACACATCCGTAATCGCCACGATTCTACATTCAAGAGGAATCGCCTCCCCTTGCAAGCCTGAAGGGTACCCTGAGCCATTCCACTTTTCATGGTGACCTAACACTATGCTTCTGGTTAACTCAGCCACGCCAGTAAGATCATCACCAACAATTTCTGCACCAATGGTTGTATGTGTTTTCATAATCTCAAATTCTTCAGTGCTTAGCTTGCTGGGCTTAAGCAGAATATGATCTGCGATACCAATTTTACCAACATCATGCATGGGTGATGCATACAAAACTTTTTCGGCAAACTGCGCATCACACCCAGCAGCTAAAGCAAGCATCTCACTGCTTTTTCCAACTCGGATCACATGGGCGCCTGTTTCATTATCACGGTGCTCCCCTGCTTTTCCCAAGCAGTAAATTAATTTATGTTGTAACTCTTGAAGTTCGTTGGTTCGCTTTTGCACCATCTCTTCCAATTGGGTATGGCGACGGCTTGCAGACAAATGAACCTTCACCCGAGCCTGCACAATCGCAGGAACCACAGGCTTGGTAATATAATCGCCAGCCCCCAACTCAAAACCCCGCTCTTCATCACCGGCATCCGTCAAAGATGTAACAAAAATAATCGGTATATCTTTTGTTTTCGGTTCCTCTTTTAAGCGACGACACACTTCATATCCATCCATTGATGGCATATTCACATCCA
>JAUZRH010000054.1 GCA_030950555.1 Mariprofundus sp.
CTCCCAATGGGAGCATATATTTTTCGACAGCGCCATGACCGTGGCTGCCGTCGACCGTTTGGTGCACCACAGCACCATGATCGACATTCAAGCAGAGAGCTTCCGCAAGCGTTATGCCGAGTCTCACCAACAAATCCTAACCAACTAAAAAGGAGGTCAATATGAGCATAACTTATACATGGGCCGAAACCGGCCATCCTAATTGTCGTCGACCGGACAAAGTAATTGACGCCCGACAGGTGGGTCAGTTTTTTGAGCAAAAGGTGGGTCAATTCACGTGAGCGTTGAAGATGAATCTATACTCGTTGGTATAATTGATGCGGAGGGGTGTATTATACAATTCGCCCTATCGGCATATGCCAGAGTCGCCGTATTCATTGATACCTTCAAATATATCAATGGGTTACATGACCAACAGAAACCGTTATAAACAGGATATTTGTTACAATTCCGTTCCCACGCAGGAGCGTGGAAACGAGGATTAATCAGAATATATTTCTATAGTTACATTTCTCATTCATCTCTGAAGTTGTACATCAGCTAGACCGAGTAGCGAACCATCAGGGTGAACAACAAAACCACGAACGCGCGGACCACTTATCGCAATCACAGGATCATACCAGAGCGGAATATAAACCACCTCATCATGCATCTTTTTTTCAATTTTCCTATATAAACGCTGCCGTTCTAGCAATGATGAGGATGCTGCGGCCTGGTCAAGCCATGTATCCATCTCTGCATTGGCATAACGCCCCCTATTTGAGCCGTTGGGTGGTTGCATGGAGGAGTGTAAAATCCAGCGATAAATATCTGGATCATTGATTCCTACCCACGCCAGGGAAAAAACCTGAAAATCACCCCGCTTAATCCGTGAATAAAAGCCTCCCCACTCCAACGATTCCACTTTAACGTCTACCCCCAGCTGGCGCCACATCGCAGCTATGGCCGTTGCCAGCTTTAATCGAGCTGGATCTGTACTGGTTCTGTAATTAAGTGAAAAACGAATACCATGAGCATTTTTCTTCAAACCTGCATGATCCAGTAACAAAGCTGCCTGTGATAAATCAAAAGCTGTCTCTGGTAGCTGCGTGGCTGCCCAATGACTCGGTGTTAACACCGTCTCTGCGAGTACAGGTAAGTCCGAAAATAGCGCTTTTTTTAACGTGTGGCGATCCAGTGCCAACGCCAATGCACGGCGAACAGCCAGCTTTTTTAACCGTTCATCATGCAAGTTAAGGCCAAGGTATGAAAATGTTGTCGATGGCCCAGTCTGCATGGTCAACTGGGCTTGCTTGGCTAAATAGGGAAGTAGTTGAGGTGGAAGGTCATTCTGTAAAAAATCAAGTTCACCTCGCGTGAGCTTCAGAACTCGGGTCACAGGGTCTTTTACGCTAGAAAAACGAATTTTTGCAACACTGCCTTGCTCTTTCACTCTAGCCAATGTTAAGCTGCCGTTATCCCAACGGGACAGTTTAAACAGACCGCAACCAATGGTACTACGCGCTTGTTGTGGAGCCATTGCCAGAGCTGAGGGTAAAATACCAAGATTTAACCGGGTCGGCAGTGAACCGTCAGGTCGACTGAGGTGAATCACAATGATATCTTCACCTTCACTGACAAGCCTGTCAATCGCGGCAAAACCCGCTCTCAATGGGCTGGCCATCGCCTTATTCATTACAGCCGAAAAAGTAGCCACCACATCAGCGGCCGTTAGACGTGAACCATCCGAGAAATGAATATCGGGTTTAAGTTTAAAGCGCCACAATAGCGGTGTTTCATGTTGCCAGCTAACAGCTAGGTCAGCCTGCAACTGAAAGCCATCATCCAGTTTTAACAGGCCACGATGCAATAGTGCCTGAACGCGCAGTGAAGCGGCATCCGTCGCATAACGAGGATCAAGGGTTACCGGCATCTGCGCCAGTCCCATGCGTAACAAGCCTTGTTCTGCTTGCTGTGGTTGACAACCGACCAACAGCATCAGTAGAACAAAAACATATCTCCCCATTTGTCCCTCTAGAATCACTATATTCAAAACCCTTCACCGCAGAGCAAGCCAAGCAGGGTATAATAGCTCAGTCGCTCAGTTTCTATCACTATGACTGTCCTTCTGCCCGTCATGCCCGTGAAGACGGGAATCCATATCAAACAAAACGCTCCATCGCGTAGCGGGAACACCGCTCCTTGCTTCCCGTGAAGACGAGAATCCATATCTTTTGACCTTAAACAGAGCATCTGTTTTGAACTAGATTTCCATGATGATGAGTGTCTGTTGACCGTCATTCCCATAACGAGTGCTTCTGCCCGTCATTTCCGTGAAGACGAGAATCCATATCTTTTGACCTTAAACAGAGCGTTCATTTTAAGCGATATTCCCGATTCAACCCTCGGGAATCCATTTTTTAGCTATCCAACAGTGATTTCATCTGATTAGTAAAGATCCAAGGCAGTCTTGCTATGAGCAGGGTGCGTTCACTAAATAACTTCTTTTAGTTGGCATCGGCCCATTCAATTGCCTTTACGCTTTCAATGATGACAGGGTTCTCTGGTACATTCTGCATTCCATGGCGACTGCCAGTCGCAACAGTTTCAATCTTGCGCACTACATCCATGCCACTTATGACACGGCCAAATACAGCATAACCCCAGCCGCGTGATGTTTTACTGCTATGATTGAGAAAGGCGTTGTCATTGGTGTTGATGAAAAACTGATTGCTGGCGGAGTGGGGGTCTGATGTGCGGGCCATGGCGATTGATCCTGTAGTATTGGGCAAACCGTTGTCGGCTTCATTGGTAATAGGGGCCAAGGAAGTTTGTTTTTGCATCTCTTTATTAAAACCACCACCCTGAATCATAAAGTTCGGTATCACACGGTGAAAAATAGTGCCGTTGTAACTGCCTTTTTTAGCATACTTTAGAAAATTAGCGACGCTGATAGGTGCCTTACTGCGGTCTAGTTCCAGTTTTATCACACCCATCGATGTGGTCATCGTGACTTGAATAGGGCCAGCTGAAGCTTGCTGTAGTGATGATAAAAGTAGCCCCGTAGTCAGTGCGAACAATATAAAAAAGCGTTTCATGTACTCTCTCCGTCGTGTGCTAAAGTGATTTTATAGATGATAATAAAGTCAGCGACGGTCTGTCGCTCAGTTTGTTAGTTTTGAACTCCATCATATTTACCCATATTACTCAACCTTGCCGAGTGATGCTAGATGTAATGAGGGAAACATCATTGTCCCGTTTCCATGCTCCTGCGCGAAAATATATACTGATTTAATAGCTCCTATCGGGCAGCGGGGTATCCCAATGACACTCGTAAAATAACGGTCTCTGACCTTGCTTTACGCACTTATTTTTCTATGTGTGCGTTCTCCCCTAGGGGGGATGCTTTAGGCTGTCGAAATAGCTTCCAAATGAGGGTTTAAAGGCTTCCCTTGTAAGACGGTACACCTGCAATTACAAATACTACGTGATGCTTTCGGTTATAGTGTTTTTTATTCAACAAGCTGAAGCTTCCCCCTCAATCCCCATAGTCTCCAGACCTAAGGGCCTCGGAAATAATAAAACATCCAATTCTACTGGTCTATAAGCTCGCCTTCTACGTTGCAGAAACAGTTACATAGGCCCAGCTATGCGCCTGTTTCTGCGCCTTGAATCCAACAACTATCCTGCGCACCTTTTGGATGTTTTATTATTTCCGAGACCCTAAGCGCGACGCCATCATGACAGACCATAGCCATAGATACAAAGAGTCCCTTCTCTTTGCTACGGATTATTCTCAAGACGTGCGTGACTGAGTTATCAGCAGGAAGCTGTGAAGAGCCTTTATACACTAAGGGCAGCGGAAAGAATAAATCATCCACGTGCTGGTCTATAAGTCCGCATTCTGCGTTGCCACAGAGTTACTACTAAAGGCAGTAGGCTATCGCGCCCATTCAGGGCTTGCTTATGCGCTTGATTTGGCGCCTTGAATCCAACAACT
>JAUZRH010000055.1 GCA_030950555.1 Mariprofundus sp.
ATCCATACTCGTTGGTATAATTGATAAGGAGGGGTGTATTATACAATTCGCCCTATCGGCATATGCCAGAGTCGCCGTATTCATGGATACCTTCAAATATATCAATGGGTTACATGACCAACAGAAACCGTTATAAACAGAAACTTTGGATAAAGGCATGCTTAAACTGGTTAAAGAACATTCCCGAGGGTTTAGTCGGGAATCCACCATTGCAGAGTGTGATTGATAATAATGGATTCCCGTCTCACGCCTTTGCGGGGGCAGGTTCTGCACGGGAATGACGGGCCTAATGCTTAAATCACCTTACGATGCGTAGAGGGGAGTATTGTTGTAGCCAAAAATCGTGGACTATTTAAACCCTCATTTTGGAGCTATTTCGATAGTCTAGCTTCAGCCGCGCAGTAGTAGGCGAAACACGAAGCAAGTGATGATTCGTGCAATCAGTGGCTAAATGATTTCAATTTTAGATTGAGGTTAAAGGGCCATCAAGGCGATGAGTTGATAAACCATAATCTTACTATCTGTTGCTGCTATGGTGAGGCTGGGGCATCATTCGCGCTATTAGTTTACTGGAGGTGCCATGACTGCAGATCAGGAGCAGGGCGCAGGTATTGTGCGTGAAGGTGTGTTTTATAGTGAGAGCACCTTGCATAAGTTGCATGATTCAATGCTTTATATACGCCGTTTCGAAGAGAAAGCTGGGCAGATGTACGGGCTGAAGAAGATTGGTGGGTTCTGTCATCTCTGTAATGGACAGGAAGCGATTTGTGTTGGATTACAGCATGCCGCGGAGTCGACCGACTATATGATGACCAGCTACCGTGATCATGGTCATATTCTGGCTCGTGGCAGTGATCCAACGGGAGTGATGGCCGAATTACTTGGTCGTAAGGGTGGTGTCGTCAAGGGCAAAGGTGGCTCCATGCATATGTTTGACGCCAGTAAAAACTTTGCCGGTGGTAATGGTATTGTTGGTGAACAGGTGCCGATCGGTCTGGGCTTTGGTTTTTCCAGTTTGTATCGCGATGATAAGCGTGTCACGATATGTATTATGGGTGATGGTGGTATTAATCAGGGTGCGGTTTATGAGTCGTTTAATATGGCGGCCCTGTGGAAATTGCCGATAGTCTTTGTCGTTGAGAATAATCAATATGCGATGGGCACATCGCTCGAGCGTGCCTCGGCTGAAACGCATCTCTTTAAACGTGGTATCTCCTTTAAAATACCGGGTATGAAGATTGACGGTATGGATGTACTAGAATTTGAGATGAAGATGCGCGAGGCGCTGGAGCATGCCCGTTCTGGTAAGGGGCCTATATTGGTGGAGGCGATGACTTATCGTTATCGTGGTCACTCGATGTCTGATCCTGCCACTTACCGTACACGCGCAGAAGTGGATGAGTGGCGTACGGGGCGTGATCCCATAGCCCGTATACAGACGCAGATGATTGAAGCTGGGCTGGCGACTGAAGAGTCATTTAAAGAGAAAGACCGCAGTATTAAGAAAGATGTTGTGGTGGTAGCAAAAGCTGCTGAGGCGCAACCAGAGCCGGATGCTGCGGAACTATGGACCGATGTATATAGCGACCCGATTGATGGCGCTTATCCCTATTCGGGCAAGGTGAGCTAATGATGAAAATTACCTACCGTGAAGCACTTAATCAAGCGATGTGCGAAGAGATGGCGCGGGACGATCGTGTTTTTCTAATGGGCGAGGAAGTCGCCGAGTATAATGGTGCTTATAAAGTATCACAGGGAATGCTGGAGAAGTTTGGCCCTAAGCGTGTGATTGACACGCCGATTACAGAGCTTGGCTTTGCCGGTCTCGGTGTCGGTGCAGCGATGACGGGCTTGCGTCCGATTATCGAGTTTATGACCTGGAACTTTGCCATTTTAGCACTTGATCAGATTGTTAATGCCGCAGCGAAAATGCAGTATATGTCGGGTGGTCAATATAAGGTGCCGATGGTTTTCCGTGGGGCGGGTGGTTCAGCGGCCCGAGTGGGCGCTCAGCATTCACAGAGTTTAGAGAACTGGTTGGCCAATGTGCCGGGCTTAAAGGTGGTGATGCCATCAAATCCGGCCGATGCGAAGGGACTGCTCAAAGCATCTATTCGTGATAATGATCCCGTGGTCTTTATCGAAAATGAGATCAACTATGGTGATGTCGGTTCGGTGCCAGAGGGTGATTATATCATTCCCCTTGGTAAAGCGGATGTGAAGCGGGTTGGTAAAGATGTGACGATTGTCGCGCACTCTCGTATGACCGGCTTTGCCTTGAGTGCGGCAGAGGAGTTGGCAAAGCTTGGGATTGATGCGGAAGTGATCGACCCTCGCACCATTCGCCCGCTCGATGAGCAGACGATTCTTGCCTCTGTGGCTAAAACCAATCGCGTGGTCACGGTTGAAGAGGGTTGGCGCTTTGCCGGTATTGGCGCTGAACTTGCGGCGCGTATTATGGAGAAGGGCTTTGATGACCTCGATGCGCCGGTGATTCGTGTGACCGGTAAAGAAGTGCCGATGGCTTATGCGGCCAACCTGGAAGCGATGACGCTGCCAAGTGTGGCGGATATTGTACAAGCTGCGCGCCTAGCGTGTGGTAAGGTTTAAGAGATTATGCACAGCGATGAGAGCCACATAGTCTGATGAGTGTGTGGTTTTCTCTTTTTGTGTTAGGAAATATCGAGGATAAATATGCCGATTGATCTATTTATGACCCAACTCTCTCCAACGATGACCGAAGGCAAAGTTGCCCGCTGGTTAAAAAAGGAGGGTGATCAGCTTGTTTCCGGTGATGTAATGGCGGAAATAGAGACAGATAAAGCCACCATGGAGATGGAGGTGGTCGATGAGGGTATCCTGCATCGTATCATCGCTGCTGAAGGGTCGATTGTCACTGTTGGATCACCGATTGCCGTGATTGCCGAAGAGGGTGAAGAAGTTGCCGCGGATTATCAGCCGACGAGCGGTGAAAGTGAGGCTGCGCCGGTTGAGCCTGTCGTGGAAACTGTTGCGGCTGTAGTCGCACCACCTGTCCCGGTAGCAGCGGTTCCTATTGTAGAGCGAAGCGGTCGCATTAAGGCGAGTCCGTTGGCGCGTAGGTTGGCTAAGCAGAAAGGACTTAACCTAGCAGCGATTAGCGGCTCGGGTCCTAAGGGACGCATTGTGCGCGCAGATATTGAACAGGCGATGCGCCGTGGTATCTCTCTGGGTGGAGCGGTGGCTACAACGACGCCACCACCTGTACGTCCGTTGCCAGTAGGGCCTCTGCCCTACCATGCCGATGAATATGAGCGGGTTGAGAACTCCATGATGCGCAAAGCGATTGCTCGCCGCTTGTGTGAATCTAAACAGCAGGTTCCGCATTTTTACCTGAGTGTGGATGTGGCGATGGATCGCCTGATGGATCTGCGGTCGCAGTTAAATACGGCTGCTGATGGTGCGTTTAAACTGAGTGTGAATGATTTTGTTCTGAAGGCCGTGGCGAAAGCCTTGGTTGACGTACCTGCGGCCAATGCTGCTTGGACTGACACGCATACGCTGGTGCATAAACACGCTCACCTTTCAGTGGCCGTGGCTATTGAGGGTGGGTTGATTACGCCGGTTATCCGCTTTGCTGAGCAGAAGGGTATTGTTGATATTTCAGCTGAGGTGAAGGCGTTGGCAACGAGGGCACGGGCAGGTCTATTAAAGCCTGAAGAGTATTCTGGTGGTACTTTCTCCATCTCTAACCTAGGTATGTACGGCATCAGTCAATTTGCGGCGATTGTGAACCCGCCGGAGGGAGCAATCCTGGCTGTTGGTGCTACGGAAGAGCGCGCGGTGGCTGAAAATGGTGTTGTCGTTGTTAGGAAAATGATGACCCTTACGCTCTCATGTGATCACCGTGTGGTGGATGGAGCCGTAGGTGCTGAGTTTATGGCTGCCTTGAAGAAACAACTGGAGTGCCCCGCAGGCACCCTTATCTAAGGGATGCAGGAATAATAAATTATCCTATGCAACTTGGGACAACGTATTGTTTCCAAAACCCTAACACTGACTATTCACCACGGCTGAGGGGATCATTGCATCCTCTAATGCAAGCTGTGGTTAGATTATTTATGAGGTTCTACGATGCCAATTGATCTATTTATGACTCAGCTTTCACCGACGATGACCGAAGGCAAGATTGCCCGCTGGTTGAAGAAAGAGGGTGATGAGTTGATTTCCGGTGAAGTGATGGCCGAAATTGAAACCGATAAGGCCACTATGGAAATGGAGGTGGTGGATGAAGGTACGCTGCACCGTATTCTGGCTCCGGCCGGTTCGATTGTGACTGTTGGCGTACCTATTGCCGTGATTGCGGAAGAGGGCGAAGAGGTTGCGGCGGACTATATGCCGGAAGGATCGGTTGCTGAGCTTGAAGAGGATGGGCCGGCAGAAGAGGCGGCGGAGTTGGCTGCTGAGACGGTACAGGCTTCCTCGATAGAGGGGCATGCAGCACAAGATGGCGAAGAAGAGGTGGTCTTAAATCTGAAGCCGTCAGGTGTTTTTAATGCAGATGGTGATTATGATCTGGTGGTGATTGGCGCAGGCCCTGGTGGTTATGTCGCAGCTATTCGTGCGGCGCAACTGGGACTCAAGACCGCCTGTATTGAATCAACGCATTTGGGTGGCATCTGCTTGAACTGGGGCTGTATTCCAACCAAGGCATTGCTACGGACGGCTGAGCTGGTCAATGTGGTGAACCACCAAGGTGATGAGCTAGGACTAGGGGTTAGTGCTGCCAACCCGGATATTGCGAAAGCGGTTAGCCGCTCACGTAAGATTTCTGCGAAGCTGAATAGTGGTATTGGCTTTCTGTTTAAGAAAAATAAGATTGATCACATCTCAGGCTATGCAAAGTTTGAAGCGGGCAATCGCTTAATGGTAGAGGATGGTGAAGGCAATATATCTCAGGTGACGGCAAAGCATATTATCGTCGCTACCGGTGCACGTGCACGCGCCTTTCCGGGCATGGATGTGGATCATGAGGTGATCATCACTTATAAGCAGGCGCTTGTACCTGAGAAAACACCGGCTCATCTGGTGGTGATTGGTTCTGGTGCGATCGGCATGGAATTTGCCTATTTTTATCGGGCGATGGGTTCTGAAGTGACAGTGATTGAAGCGGCCGATCAGATTTTACCGTTGGAAGACCATGAGATTTCTAAGGTGGTTGAACGCAGCTTTAAGAAGCAAGGCATTAAAATTGTCACAGGTGCTATGGTCTCTTCGGCTAAAAATGTCGATGGCAAAGCGCTTGTAAGCTTTACCGCGAAGGGTAAAGAGACTGTAATTGAAGGTGATATTTGTCTGGTTGCGGTTGGTGTGCTAGGTAACACCGATGCTATTGGTGCTGAAAATACGCAGATGAAAGTCGATCGCAACAGTATTGCCGTGGATGATTGGTATCGTACAGATCACCTGGGTATCTATGCCATTGGTGATGTGGTTGGCGCACCGGCGCTAGCACATGTGGCGAGCCATGAAGGCGTTGTTTGTGTTGAGGCGATTGCCGGCAACCACCCTCACAAGGTGGATTATGGTAATGTGCCCGGCTGTACCTACTGCCAACCACAGGTTGGCTCTTGCGGTAAAACAGAGAAGCAGTGTGTGGATGAGAATATTCCGGTGAAGATTGGCCGTATGTCCTATGCCACCAATGGTAAAGCGATGGGTCTGGCAGAGACGGAAGGGATGGTGAAAACGATCTTCCACGCGGAGACTGGTGAGCTGGTTGGCGCCCATATTGTAGGTGCAGAAGCTACAGAAATGATTGTCACCCTGCAGTTATCACGCACGCTGGAAACAACGGAAGCGGAACTTGCGCATCACATGTTCCCTCATCCAACACTCTCTGAGATGATCCATGAGTCAGTGTTAGATTCCGATGGCCGGGCAATACATATCTAACGGCCAACACTTCGGTTGTGTGGTTGCGCGTGTTTATATAGTGATTCAAGTATGGCTTTCCGCCTCCGTGGGAAGCTTGAGCGGCGTTCCCGCTACGCGATAGAGCGTTCTGTTTGATATGGATTTCCGCCTCTGCGGGAAGCAATTAAGGGTGATCCCGCTACGCGATAGGCTTGTTTTTAGACGGCGCGAATCAATCAGACACGGTTTTGCTTGTTTGGCTAACCCTATCGCGTAGCGGGAACGCCGCTCAAGCTTCCCGAGGGTTTAATCGGGAATCCACATCAAACAAACGCTCTGCTATGCGTTCCAGCGCAGGAGCGTGGGAACGAGGATGGATTCCGGCCCCACGTCTTCACGGGAAGCAAGCAGCGGTGTTGCCGCTACGCGATAGGGTTCATTAGACTGCCCGAATCAATCAAACACTCGGCCCTCATTTCCGAGGGTTGAATAGGGACTCCAGCTTTCGTGTTGTGCTTTTTTTCATCGTATTGAGAGCTCCGGCTAATAGATGCTTTGCGTGGTAGTTTTGCCAAGTGGGGGCTTCTTCTAGTGCTTTATGGTGTTAAAATGGGTCGCTCTGTCGCCTCCTTCTTTTCTTGAAAAAAGGCATGCTTTTTCAGCCTCTATAACGGCTTGATGGCTAGATTCAATAAGTTTATCTACATCCAAGTCAGCGTAGTTCATGGTGGTGGCACCGATGCATACGGCATTTTTCATTTTGATCCATGAGGTTGTTGTATTGCGAATACGTTCAGCCATGATGATGGAGGCTCTTGAGTCAGTATAGGGAAGTAACACGGCGAAATGGCATGGTTGAAGAGGGGCTATTAGGTCGGAATCACGGATGTTTGATTTGATCCTTTGGTTGAACTGCTTGGTGATTTCTGTGGCAATGGGTTGGTTTTCAGCGACATTAATTTCTAACAGTAATAGTGACGTGGATGCTTCGTTTTTCTTTCCATTCTTTAATATTTCTTGCATCGTGCTGTAGAGATTTTGGTATTCAGATGGTGAGGTGTGGCTCATTGTTGCTGTGCTTTTAGGCCAATCGTGGTATGTGCATAACTCATGATGAGGATGGTACCAAGGTGCTTTCAGGTCTGTCGATCTATGGCGTGCCATGGCTATATTTGGATCGCTATTTAGTGTGCCCATGTGGAGAAGCCAATGGTCACGTCCTGCTTGCTTTGAGTATATGGGCGAACCACAATTTGAGCAGAAATAATTTATTTTCCCGGGTGAAGATTCAAAGGGTTTAAGTAGGGACGTGCCGGATATAAAATGCAATTCATCAGGTGATAGTGCTGTTGTTGATGAGAAAGCTGAGCCGTGTCGCTTCTGACAACTAGGGCAGTGGCAGTGTGTGATTCCATCGCTGAAGTTGCTCGTTACTTCGTATGTTATATTGCCGCAAGAACAGGTTCCGGTCATCATAATTATCTCCTTGTACATCCCGTGAAATCAGGGTGTTGCCTCGCTGTTTTGTGAGGGTCCACTGATGTTGTTTATCTACTTGTTGGGGGGTATGCTGTATAAGTATGCTCTTTGAAATGTAACCGATCTCACATTTTATTATATTTTTTTGTACACTGCTTCATTTTTTATTTTTTATTTGCTCACAGCTTTGCTCGGCCCTACTCTTGCTCAACTTTAAAAAGGAGGGAATGTTTCACGTGAAACACCCTGATGATGTAGATGTTATTGTGATTGGTGCCGGCCATGCCGGTTGTGAGGCAGCTTGGGCTGCAGCTAACCGTGGGGCTAGAGTCCGTTTGATCACACAAAATTTAGATACCATAGCCAAGATGTCCTGTAATCCTGCTATTGGTGGTATTGGTAAGGGGCACTTGGTCCATGAGGTAGATGCGCTGGGCGGGCTGATGGGCGTTGTCGCGGATCGTTCTGCACTGCAATATCGACTGTTGAATAGTCGAAAAGGGCCAGCGGTTCAGGCTACTAGGGCGCAATGTGATCGCCGTCATTACCATATAGTGATGCGGCATTTCCTAGATCAAAATCCTAATATATTTTTGCATCAAGGGAGTGTGTCTGAACTTCTTTTCCAAGGCGATGCTGTTTCAGGGGTTATTGATGAATTAGGTATTCACCATGAAGCGGGAGCCGTTGTGCTGACCACGGGGACCTTCTTAGCAGGTATGATTCATATTGGAGCGTATCAGGTGGCTTCTGGTCGGTCGGGCGATGCTGCTATTACTGGCCTGACAGATGAGCTTTATCGACGAGAGTTTTCAGTGGGTCGTCTAAAAACGGGTACGCCGCCGCGCCTTGATAAAAAAACTATTGATTGGCAGAGCCTACAGAAGCAACCAGGTGAATATGAGTTGCAGCCGTTTTCAGCATTGCATGATCGTGTTGTTCAGAATCAGTTGGCCTGCGCGATCACCCGTACGACGGAAAAAACACATGATATTATTCGGGAAAATCTTTCCAGATCGCCGATGTATGCGGGAACGATAGAAGGGGTGGGGCCGCGCTACTGTCCTAGTATTGAAGACAAGGTAGTGCGCTTTGCTGATAAAACGAGTCATCAGATTTTTCTTGAGCCAGAGGGGGCCGACCATCATGAAGTTTATCCAAATGGTATCTCCACCTCGCTGCCTATTGATGTGCAGTGGCTTTTCTTGCGCTCGATGCCCGGACTGGAAAAAGTAAATATTATTCGTCCAGGTTATGCCATTGAATACGATTATATTGATCCTACAGAGTTGAAGCCCACGTTGGAGACTAAAAAAATATCAGGACTATTTCATGCAGGCCAGATAAATGGCACAACGGGCTATGAAGAGGCGGCGGCACAAGGTCTGCTTGCTGGTATTAATGCGGCATCTCGAGCCTTGGACTTAGCGCTTTGGGTGCCTGAAAGGTCGCAAGCTTATTTGGGTGTGATGGTGGATGATCTTGTTGTGAAGGGTGTGATGGAGCCCTATCGCATGTTTACATCACGGGCTGAGTTTAGGCTTCACCTGCGCGAAGATAATGCTGATATGCGCTTAGGTGAGGATGCGATAGCTCTAGGCTTGTATAATGAAAAGAGGCGTTGTTTGTTTGAAACGCGTCAGTTGAAGATGACGGCTATGTTTGAGGCTGCTACGTCAATGGTGATTGGCACGGGAGCTCAGTGGAAGGAGAGGCTGGCGGCGCATCATCTGCCTCCGGCAACCCAAGCTATGAGTCTGCCTTCTTATTGTCATCGTAGTGATGTAGAGCCAGCTGCGGCGATAGGGCTGCTAGCCGGAGCCGATGTGTTAGCAGGGCGGGATCGGAAAACCTTACTTTCCCTGCTCCACTATCATGGCTACCTCGATAAGCAACGCCAAGATATTGAGCGCTTTCGGAAAATGGAATCTCAAACACTCCCTTCGCCATTTGATTATACAAGTGTAGCAGGTATGAGTATTGAATGTGCCCAGCGTTTACAGGCGGCGCAACCCTTGACGCTCGGTCAGGCATCACGCCTCTCAGGTGTAACCCCTGCAGCCTTAACGGCGCTTGTCATGTTTCTGAGAGATTCCCATGAATAGCCCTGTTTGTGACGCTTATGTTGATGAGGTGATGCGCTTTCGCAAAGGATTGAATTTAACCTCTATTAATAATCATGATGAGTTTGTGCGGAAATTTATTACACCCTCGTTGGCGTTATTAAGCTGCATGCCCAAGCTAGGGCGTGTGCTGGATATTGGCAGCGGCATGGGCGTTCCAGGCATTCCCTTGTTGATGGCGAACACTGGCTTGTATGGGGTGCTTGTGGAGCGGCGAAAGAAAAGGGCTGAATTTCTACGCCATGTAGTGCGAAAGTTGGCACTTCGTTGTGATGTATATGATGCTGATATTAATGATCTGCCGCGTTTGAACGTGGATATTTGCGTTGCTAGGGCAGTAACCGACGAACGAGATTTGCTGAAAATGTGCAGTCTACATGTCAATCCGTCAGCTATTGCGGTATTGCCCGTTCCCTCGCTTAGTCACGCGGTTGTAGTTGATGGGTGGACTGTTTTTGATGAACAGCGTATCAGTATAGATGGTAATGAACAGTTAATCCGATGTTATCGGTATGAATAATGCGGAGGGTTTCACGTGAAACATCCTGGACTAGGACCAGTAACAGCAATAGCAAATCAAAAGGGGGGCGTAGGTAAAACAACCACAACAATCAACCTTGCGGCTTCTCTTGCAGCATTAGATAAACGGGTGTTAATTATTGATCTTGACCCACAAGGTAATACCACATCAGGTTTAGGCGTGAATCAAAAGTCTGTCCGACGAGGCACGTATGATGTGCTGATGGGTGAGGGCGACCTAGCCGATGTGATCATGGATACGGCTTGCGAACGACTATTTCTCCTGCCCGCCAGTATGGATTTGGTTGGCGCAGAGATTGAGTTGGTTAATGAACTTGGTCGTGAGCTTCGCTTGCAGCAGGCATTTTCAAGTTACAGTGGTGTGCCTTATGACTATGTGTTTATTGATTGTCCGCCAGCATTAAGCTTGCTGACGGTAAATGCATTAAGCGCTGCTGATCATGTGATAGTGACCCTACAGACAGAGTTTTATGCCATGGAAGGATTGACGCAGTTGATGGACTCCATCCGCAGGATAAAGCAGGCTCTCAATGGTCAATTGACTATGGAGGGGATACTGTTAACCATGGTTGATACAAGGAACCGCTTGTCAAATCAAGTTGAAGCAGATGTCAGAGCATATTTTGGTTCGCAGGTTTATACCAATATGATACCGCGGAATGTACGTCTCTCGGAGGCACCTAGTTTTGGTGTGCCCGTGATGTACCATGATGTCCGCTCGAAAGGGGCGCAGGCTTACATCGCTGCAGCACAAGAATATATGCAAAGATTGGCTATACAGTAGGGGGTGGTGAAATGAGCGTTGTAAAAAAGAGGGGGCTGGGTCGCGGCTTGAATGCTTTGCTTGGCGACAGTCCGACACCGGAGTTGTTGAGTCAGGCGACACAGGTAGCTGTATCCAGCATTCGGCCAAATAGTTATCAACCAAGAACATGCTTTGCTGAGGAAGAACTGTCGGCATTAACAGCGTCAATACGCAGTGATGGTGTGTTGATGCCGATACTGCTGCGGCCAAGTGGGGATGGTTATGAACTCATCGCCGGAGAAAGAAGATGGCGTGCATCCCAGGCCGCTGGACTACTAGAGATACCAGCAGTCATACGAGATGTCAGTGATCTGCAGGCACTGGAACTAGCCATCATTGAAAATGAACAGCGTGATGACCTGAGTGCGATTGAATCCGCCGTGGCTTATCATCGCTTGATTCATGAGTTTGGCTGTACACAGCAACAGGTGGCTGAAAAAATTGGTGTGTCGCGGGTGCAGGTCAGTAATATTATTCGCTTGCTTCAACTGCCTGATACAATCAAAACGATGATTGAGCTTAGGAAATTGACTATGGGGCAGGCACGCCCTTTGGTTGGATTACCTAAAGCCGTTGCAGAATCACTTGCCTTGCAATGTGTTGAGCAGGGCATGAGTGCGCGCCAAATGGAGCAAGCAGCGAAACAAGCAGCGAAACCTGCGATAGTCAAGCCAGACAAAAGTCCCGATTCGGATCTGTTAGCGCTACAGGATGAGCTGTCGCAAAAGCTGGGGCTGACGGTGGCTTTGACCCGTAAAGGGAGTGGCGCTGGGGAGCTTAAAATCGGCTATACGCAGGCATCTGAATTAGATGGCATATTACAGAAGTTGAGGGGCTGAAACGTGCGCGTTGGCAAAAGTGACTATAGGGCAGTCAATTGGGATATTACCACGGGCAGCGTGCAGTGGGTAGAGCAGCGGTTACTGCCGCATAAATTTGAGCAGCGCAGCACAAACAGACCGGAACTCGTGGCGCAAGCCATTGAAACCATGCAGGTGCGCGGAGCACCAAGCATCGGTGCGTTTGCTGCCTTAGGTTTAGCGCTGGCGTACCAACAGGATAGAGCTAGATTCGAGAGCTATTGGCTAGCGCGTTTTCGGTCAACAAGACCGACAGCCATTAACCTATTCCATGCCTGCGATGCGATGGCGCGATGTGCGCTTGAGCGTCCATTGGATACACAGATGATTGATTGTGCTGTTGCCTATGGTGATGCCGAAGTGGAAGCGAATCGACGGATGGGTTTATATATGGCAGAACTGCTAGCTCGCGGAGAGCGGCGAATTTTAACGCATTGTAATGCCGGCTGGTTGGCGGCTGTAGACTGGGGCACAGCAACCTCTGGTATTTATCAGCTTGCCGAGGCGGGTGAGTCGCCATTTGTATGGGTGGATGAAACAAGACCGCGACTACAAGGCGCCCGCTTAACAGCTTGGGAGTTACATCAGGCCGGCATTGATTGTCGTATTCAAGCCGATAGTGCTGCTGCCTGGATGATGGCACAAGGCCAGGTGGATGCGGTGGTTGTGGGAGCTGATCGCATTGCGGCCAATGGCGATGTGGCGAATAAAATAGGCACTTATGCATTATCACTAGCAGCGCGTGCCCATGGGGTGCCAATGTATGTGGCTGCACCGTTATCTAGTTTTGATGCTGCTTGTGCATCAGGGGAGGATATTCCTATAGAAAATAGGCATGAGAGTGAGCTATTATGTATGGATGGGGTCGATGACGCAGGTGTATCGCAGGCGATTCATGTGGCTGCACCAGGGGTGCAAGCGAATAACCCCGCTTTTGATATGACACCGAACAGCAATGTAACAGCTATCGTCAGCGAACAGGGGATTTGGATGCCAGCGAAGAACAGTAACAGCGTTAGCACGGTGGTTGGGGAATGAATCGCACAGCTATTTATCCAGGTACATTTGATCCGGTAACACTGGGTCATGTGGATGTTGTGCGGCGCGGCTTAAAGTTGTTTGACCGTGTTGTTGTAGGCGTGGCTGATAATCCGGGCAAGGGTCCTATGTTTGATGTGGAGGAGCGCTTGGAAATGGTCAAAGAGGCCTTTTCTGACGCAGACAACGTCAAGGCGGTACGCTTTTCCGGCTTACTGGTGGATTTGGCACATCAACAAGGGGCCCATGCCATTTTACGAGGCTTGCGAGCAGCATCAGATTTCGAATACGAGTTTCAAATGGCCACCATGAATAGGCGACTCGATGAGCGCATTGAGACGGCCTTCGTGATGGCCCGAGAAGATTATACCTTTGTCTCCTCTCGATTTATTCGCGAAATATCTTCAATGGGTGGTGATGTCAGTGAGCTGGTCCCCGCCGTGGTGTTACGTTTCTTAAAGCCTGGAAAGCAGCCTAAGCCGATTGCTTGAGAGGACGATTATTCTTCGCTGTCGTATTTTCAATTGAGACTGTGATGAAGTTAGCCTCACCGCAAGCGTGCCCTTGGATGATGGGTTCCCGACTCTACCCTCGGGCATGACGGGCAAGAACGAGGATGGGTCGGTTTGTTCTGCTTTCTCGTTTCCATGCTCCTGCGTGGGAACGCATAGACTCTCCTAGCGTGTCGCGGGATAGCACCCCTGACGTTTTTGTGATGAAAGCTTTTGTCCACAGCTCTCAATCACGCGCTGCAGTGGTGGATTCCCGACTCAACCCTCGGGAATGACGGGCGAGTGTGAGGTCGGATCGGTTTGTGGCTCGTTCCCATGCTCCTGCGAGGGAAGGCATAGGGTCGATTTAGGTTAATGGACAAGGGGATAGATAGTGCAACGTGATGTGATTATCTTTGATATTGAGACGGTAGTGGACGCAGCCAGTGCCCGACGTGTACTGCATCAGCCGACTCTTTCGGATAGTGAGGCGCGTGAGGCACTCTCCGCCTACTTTCTCGAGAAAACCGAGGGGCGGAATGATTTTCCGCGCCAGCCGTTCCATCAAGTAGTTGCCATCTCTTACGGTCATTTGATTCGTGAGCCGGGGGAGCAGGGACAGGAGTTGGTGATTCGGCAACTGGCGACGGGTGGTGCTGCCGAGAGTAGTGAAAAAGAACTGCTGGAAGGGTTCTTTCAATTGATTGAAACGCGCGCCCCGCAACTGGTCAGCTTTAATGGGCGCGGTTTTGACATTCCGGTGCTAAAGTATCGGGCCATGGCGCATGGCCTCTGTTCACCACGCTGGTTTAAAGAGGGAGATCGCTGGAACAGTTACGATACCCGTTATTCATCAAATTATCACTGTGATCTATTGGAAATATTTTCCGACTACGGCGCCTCGGCACGCTGCTCAATGGATGAAGTGGCCGCGGTTTTCAACCTGCCCGGTAAACTGGAAACGGCCGGCAGCCAGGTACGTGAATTGTTTGAATCCAAGCAAATCGAAGCCATTCGCAACTATTGTGAAACGGATGTGTTGACCACCATGTTACTCTTTTTGCGTCATCAGCGCTTTAGCGGTGCGCTCTCTGCCGGAGCCTTTGAAAGGGCAATGCTCGGTATACGTCATTATTTAGAGAGTGAATGCGAAGAACGGAGCCATTTAAAAGAGTATTTGCAGGCGTGGGTTGAATAGTGATTCGTTGGGGTCAGCTCTTGCAATGCAACCTTTGGATGGTTGGCTGCGGCGTGTAAATCAGGCATGTTGCTTTGCAAGAGCTGACCCCATTGGTGTTTTGATGATACCAAAATGATGTAGTAGGCAGTAAGCTTGGCGCTGTAAGGAAATGATTTTATGCGGGTTGAGGTGGTTATGGGCAGTACACTGTTTGAAAAAGTATGGCAGCAGCATGTGGTTAAACAGAATGAAGATGGCTCTACGCTGCTCTATATCGACCGCCATCTGGTGCATGAAGTCACTAGTCCACAGGCCTTTGAAGGCTTGCGTATTGCCGGGCGTAAACCGTGGAAAGTGAGTGCTGCCGTTGCTACCCCCGATCATAATGTGCCGACGATTAACCGTGATCAGGGCATTGTTGACCCGGTCTCTCGCGCTCAGGTAGAGGCGCTTGATAGCAATTGTGCCGAATTTGGCATTACCGAATTTGGTTTGGGTGATAAACGCCAGGGTGTGGTGCATGTGATGGGGCCGGAGCAGGGCTTGATTCTGCCGGGAATGACCGTGGTTTGTGGTGACTCTCATACCTCCACCCATGGCGCCTTTGGCTCGATTGCCAGTGGTATCGGCACCTCCGAAGTGGAACATGTACTGGCAACGCAATGTTTGATTCAGAAAAAACCGAAAGTGATGCGTATCAGCGTCAATGGTGCTTTACCTGTCGGCATTACCGGCAAAGATGTAGCGCTCTTTTTGATTGCTAAAATCGGTACAGCCGGTGGTACTGGCTATGCACTGGAATTTGCTGGCCAGGCGATTCGTGAGCTTAGTATGGAGGGGCGCATGACCCTCTGTAATATGGCGATCGAGGCGGGAGCGCGCTGCGGTATGGTCGCCGTGGATGATGTAACGCTGGATTATGTGAAAGGGCGTCCCTATGCGCCAAAGGGCGATGAGTGGATGCTGGCTGAAACGATGTGGCGACAGCTTCACTCGGATGATGATGCATGCTTTGATGCTGAATTAGTTTATGAGGCTGGCGATATTGCACCCCAAGTGAGTTGGGGTACCAGTCCTGAAATGGTACTGCCAGT
The DNA here is from genome assembly GCA_030950555.1 of Mariprofundus sp. GTDB lineage: Bacteria > Pseudomonadota > Zetaproteobacteria > Mariprofundales > Mariprofundaceae > Mariprofundus. The sequence goes on from JAUZRH010000055.1 coordinate 15,506, forward strand.
GACAGGCTCTATTCCCGAGCTTGCTGCAGCGCGTGATGATGTGCAGCGCGAAGGGTGGAGTCGCGCTTTGACTTATATGGACTTACAAGAAAATACGCCCATTTGTGAAATATTGATTGATAAAGTATTTATCGGCTCTTGCACCAATGGTCGTATCGAAGATTTCCGTGCGGCGGCAGCATTGATCAAAGGTAAAACAGTGGCCTCGAATGTGACTTTGGCGATGGCAGTGCCGGGCTCCGGTTTGGTAAAAGAGCAAGCAGAAGCTGAAGGGCTGGATCATATTTTCCGTGATGCTGGTTTTGAGTGGCGTGATCCGGGTTGTTCGATGTGTTTGGCCATGAATGCCGACCGTCTGGAACCGGGTGAACGCTGTGCCTCCACCTCCAATCGTAACTTTGAAGGGCGTCAAGGCATGGGCGGTCGCACACATCTGGTGAGCCCTGCGATGGCAGCCGCAGCAGCTATTGCCGGCCACTTCGTTGATATCCGAGATTGGCAGTAGAGCAGGATAAGAGCGGGTAGCTAAGGGTAGCAGACAATAGGGCTCACCGCAAAGGCAAGGCATTCACCGCAGAGGATACAGCGTTCCGCAGCGTAAGGCATGGACCAAAGGCAAGGTGAGTTTGGGGTCGTGCCAAGAGAGTTCGTTTTTACTCTGCGTAACTCTGCGTACCCTGCGGTAAAAAAAGGAAGATGAATCATTCACGGCGGGGGAAGCCAAAGGCTAGATGGGTATTGGATGAATGGTAAAAGGTTCGTTTTTACTTCGCGTACCTTTGCGGTAGAAAAATAGGAAGTGCGGCTGAATCAGATAATATCTGTTCGTCGCGGTGAAAGAGAGGTTTTATCATGCAAGCATTTACGAAATTGAAGGGATTAGTGGCGCCTATGGATCGGGCCAATGTTGATACGGATGCGATTATTCCCAAGCAGTTTTTGAAATCGATTAAACGTACGGGTTATGGTCCATTTCTGTTTGATGAGTGGCGTTATGAAGATCGGGGTGAGCCGGAGATGGATTGCACCCATCGTCCAAAAAAAGCTGAGTTTGTATTGAATCTGGCGCGCTTTCAAGGCGCTCAGATTCTATTGGCACGGGAGAATTTCGGATGCGGTTCGTCACGTGAGCATGCACCGTGGGCGATACTTGATTACGGATTTACTTGTGTGATTGCACCTAGTTTCGCCGACATTTTTTATAATAACTGTTTTAAAAATGGTGTTCTTCCGATTATATTGAGTGATGCTATTGTGGCGCAGCTATTTGATGAATGTGCAGCGATAGAAGGCTATACCCTGGCTATTGATCTTCAAGCACAGACGGTGAGCAATACTTCGGGTGATATGTTTCACTTTGAAGTGGATGGCTTTCGCAAGCATTGTCTGCTTAATGGTCTGGATGATATTGCTTTGACTTTGGCTCAGCGTGATGAAATTCAAGCCTATGAGTTACAAAGAAAACAGAGCGCTCCATGGTTGTTTGCAGCCTAGTCTATGCCTTCTCACGCTTGACCGTGATTTCCGAGGATTAGGTCGGGAATCCAGTCTTGCAGACGTGATCGAGAGCCGTGGACAAAAGCTTTCATCACAAAAACGTCAGGCGTGCTATCCCGCGACACGCTAGGAGAGTCTATGCATTCCCACGCAGGAGCATGGGAACGAGAAAGCAGTACGAACCGACCCCCACCTCACGCTTGACCGTGATTCCCGAGGGTTAAGTCGGAAATCCAGCCTTGCAGACGTGATCAAGAGTGATGGATTTCCGCATCCCAAGAGCATGGCGGCAAAAAATATACATCATAAGGGCCGCGGAAATAATTAACTATCCCATTCTACTGGTCGATAAGTCCCTCTTCTACGTTGAAGAATCAGCCACTTTTTAAAAGCAATATGACTACCTATCGCGCCCATTCAGGGCTTGCTTATGCATCAAACCCTTCGCCTTGAAGAGGAACTTCTATCCTGCGCAGCTTGGGACACTTTATTATTTCCGAGGCCCTTAGCATGAGAGGACAGAGCCATTTACACCTAAGCTTCTAATTTAATTATCAAATAATAACTTCATCTAACAACGCTAACCTAGACTGTCGAATGACCCCCTAAATGAGAGTTTCAATAGAGCCAATTGCAAAACTCTGGGTGGATGAGCGGCAATCCCACTTTGAGTCCATTTTTGAGGTGGAATGAGGTGCATGGTGGTTCCATGGAGCAAACAACAGCGCGGGTTGGGCCAAAGTGGGGCCGCCGATCGCCGC
>JAUZRH010000056.1 GCA_030950555.1 Mariprofundus sp.
AGCTACAAAAACAGATGCAGCGATTTCCGGCTCCCACTGTAAATAGGGTTTAATCATGGCTATTCTCCTTAGCGTTTTTTGTAGCTGGTTGTTGCAACTGCTTAGACCTGAATTCAGGAGAGACTAGGGGTCACGGAAAGAATAAGGTATCCAGATTATGCTCCATATAGAAGTTGGATTCAAGGCGCCAAATCACGCGCATAAGCAAGTCCTGAATGGACGCGATGGCCTACTGCCTTTAGTAGTAAGGGCCTCGGAAATAATAAAACATCCAAAAGGGGCGCAGGATAGAAGTTTGGATTCAAGGCGCAGAAACAGGCGCATAGCTGGGCCTATGTAACTGTTTCTGCTGATTATAACGCATTTAGGGGAGGGGCTCCATAACTACTAATTGAGCTGGAAATCAGTAAATTATGCGGCATCCTTCATATTCCGGTTTACACATTAAGGCTTTTCTTAAGGCGGAAAAGGCTTCGCCAAATAGTCGACTCCCTCACCCCAACCCTCTCCCGGAGGGAGAGGGAGCAAGAGCCTCAGCTTTCAAATGCACTGTGACGTGAGCAATACCCTCTCCCTCAGGGAGAGGGCTTGGGTGAGGGGATCAATAAAAACGCACCTGATAATCCGGCTTACGGAAGCTAAATAGACATCTTCTCGTTATGTAGAGCGTCAACCATTTTTTATGACTGGTGAAGGATGCCTGATATTGCTATGTATAGAGCGCACTTTTAGATCAATATTGGGATGATAATTTACTTCCATAACCCTAACAACTATTGCAGTAAAAGACTGCACTTCTTTTCCTTGGGGGAGCTTGCGTTAGGCTCTTTGTTAATAGAATATTGGCTATAGAAGTGTTGAGTTGATATGATATGCATCATCGTGAGTTTTCTTCCGATTTTTTTGGGGGATTATGATCATTGACCTGATGGGAGGGTAGTGTGTCTGATTTAATGAAGTTGGAGCCATGGAAGAAACTGGCATTACACGCAGAAGTAATGAAGCAGGTGCATATGCGTGATCTGTTTGCAGAGGACCCGGATCGATTTGAGTCATTTTCGACTCACTTTAATGATATGTTGGTGGATTACTCCAAGAACATTATTAATAAGGATACCATGAAGTTGTTGATGGATCTGGCGCGAGCACGTGATGTTTCTACGTGGACTGAGCGTATGTTTTCAGGTGAAAAGATTAACAGTACGGAAAACCGGGCTGTATTACACACCGCCCTTCGTAATCGTTCGAATAAACCTGTGATGGTTGAGGGCAAAGATGTGATGCCTGATGTGAACCGGGTGTTGAGTCGTATGAGGGAATTTACCGAAGCTGTCCGCTCTGGTGAGTGGTTGGGCAGTACAGGTAAGGCAATTACCGATATAGTTAATATAGGTATAGGTGGGTCAGACCTCGGGCCGGTGATGGTTACTGAAGCGTTGACCCCATTTGGTCGGGATAAGCTGCATATGCACTTTGTTTCCAATATTGATGGCACACATATGGTAGAAACACTGCGTCACCTGCATCGTGAAACGACACTGTTTGTCATTGTGTCCAAAACATTTACTACGCAGGAGACCATTACCAATGCCCGTACGGCGCGAGATTGGTTTCTGACGCGTGGTGGTAGTAAAACGGCGGTTGCCAAGCATTTTGTGGCAGTTTCAACCAATGCTAAAGCGGTCTCTGCCTTTGGTATTGATACGGCGAATATGTTTGAATTCTGGGATTGGGTCGGTGGCCGTTACTCTTTGTGGAGTGCAGTGGGTCTTTCGATTGCGCTTTACATTGGCATGGATCATTTTGAAGCGTTGCTGGCCGGTGCGCATGAGATGGATGAACATTTCCGCACCGCACCATTCGAAGAGAATGTGCCGGTAATTCTAGCGATGCTTGGGGTCTGGTATAACAACTTCTTTGATGCCGATACGCATGCGCTGCTGCCGTATGATCAGTATATGCATCGTTTTCCCGCCTATTTTCAGCAGGGTGATATGGAGAGCAATGGCAAGCGGGTAAATCGGCAAGGGAAGGTGGTCGATTATTCTACTGGGCCGATTATTTGGGGTGAGCCTGGCACCAATGGTCAGCATGCTTTTTATCAGTTGATTCATCAGGGTACTAAATTAGTGCCTTGTGATTTTCTGGCTCCAGTTGAAACTAAAAATCCAGTTGGACGCCACCATCCGGTATTGATGTCTAACTTTTTTGCGCAAACAGAAGCGCTGATGCTGGGTAAAAATGAGCATGAGGTTCGCGCGGAATTGCTTGCCGAGGGCTTGAGTGGCGATGCGCTGGAAGCGCTGCTTCCGCATAAGGTGTTTCCGGGCAATAAGCCAACGAACTCGATTCTTTTTCAGAAATTAACACCCCATGCACTGGGAAGTTTGATTGCGATGTATGAACATAAAACGTTTGTGCAGAGCATCATCTGGGATATCAATGCGTATGACCAGTGGGGTGTGGAGCTTGGTAAGCAGTTGGCACGTAAAATATTGCCAGAACTCGAAGAGTTTGATAGTGTTAATAATCATGACAACTCGACGAATGGCCTAATGAATTATTATAAAGAGCATCGTAAAGAGTAGCTGACGTTGCGTCGTTCTTGAAGCGCGACGCATGCCAGCTTTCCCCCATGCATAGCGTTATAGAGCTATGTCGTTGGGGGGTATTAAGCCGCGCTACAACACCAAACGCTTGTGGAGCTCAAGCTAGGCTGTCGAAATACCGGGGTATTTGTTATATTTTCCTGCTTTTTGGCTTTTTATAGTGATTTAAGTATGGATTGTCCGTCATTTTCGACCTGATTGGGAATCCATTTGTGAGAAATGTGATTGATAACAATAGATTCCCGTCTTCACGGGAATGACGAGAAAAGACAGCTCAAGCTTGAATCAGTATAGCAAATTATTTTTCATTCATTACTTTACCATGGAGGCAAACATGATGAATAAAAAGATTTTACTGACAGGGGTAACCATCGCAATGATGGCCTGTCAGCCGGTGTATGCTTTGGATTTTGGTCATCATAAGTCGGTAGAGCCACTATATCCTATTTCACCGTTCATTGTTAACAAAGGGGTAGATAGTGTTTACCCATCTGTGGCTGGCGATTTTATGGTTTATAGTACCATGACTTTAAGACATGCTGGTGTGGCTCGTGTCTCTAAATATTCACCCTTGTCAGCCGTTCGTGAAGTGAAACCGATGGTGATTGATGAAGCGATTCGCTTTGGTGTGGCAATACGGGATGGCTCAGTTGGTTATGTCAGTAACCGTATTGGTCCGATTTCAGCTTGGATGTGGCGGGGGCATGGTGAGAGTCATGTTTCTATTGCTTCGGGTAGTGTTTATCGCGGTGCAATTATTCCATATCATCTTAATGCCAGCTCAGATGGGCAGGTGTGGTGCTTTGATACACCTTTTCAAAAATTACGGCAAAATGAGATGTTAAGTGAGTATGGTGATCATCCTCATTTTGAGTTGATCGGCCAGCTCTGGCGGACTTATGATTATGATAGCTTCCGCCATAAATCTGGCTATCGTTCCACAAAAACTGGTAAGAGTAATAAATTTGATCCACCATCCCTGTTTATTTATAACCGCAAAAGCAGTGAGCTTACCATGATTCCGAATGGCTTTGATGGCGCAATTTCGCCCGATGGGCGTAAAGTGGTGTTTGTGCGTGAAACCGACGGTAACTACGATCTCTGGATGCAGGAGATTGATGGAGGCGAGTTAGTGCAGTTAACCGATTCAGCGTTTGGCGACTTTGAACCAGCCTTTAGTAGTGATGGTGATCGTTTGCTGTTTGTCTCTAATAGGGATTCAGAAGGTGATGTGACAGAAACATCTATTTATATGATGGATCTGCTTAGTAATAAAGTGACTCGCTTGACCAATGCGAAACGTGCCACCGATGGTGGGCCTGCCTGGATGGACAAAGAGCATATTGTTTTTCACTCGAATCGTGACCTAAAAAAACCTAATTCTAGTACTATATCGGATTGGAATATTTGGCAGCTCAACTTAAAGCAGGAGTAAGCGTGGTGACAGTGATAAAGTCACTTGTGGGAGTGACTCTTTTTCTTATCTCCTCGATACAGATAGCAGAAGCTGGAACACTGCTGGATTGGTTGCATCATTCAGCAAATCAAGCAGGGCAGGATGAGCTGCGCAGTGCTGATAATGCCCGTCTGTTAACGCTTGAGCCGGGTGAAAACGAGATGTATCCCAAGGTGTCACCAGATGATAAGCATTTGCTGGTGGTTTCTGGAAAACCCGGTAAGCAGGTGTTTTCGGTGCGTCAGCTTGAGAATGGTGATCAGCGCTATGTTGTTGGTGATTATCAGCAGTTAGTATTTGATTCTGCTACTTGGCATGGCAGTGGTGAGATTAGCTTTTTATCATACCGTGGTGATGGCTTGAGTTTGTGGAAGAAACAAGCAGATGATAGTGTTGTAAGGACATTGCACAGTCGACAAGATGGCCTGCTTCGATCACCCAAGCTATTAGCTGATGGGAGTATTATTGCTGTTCGCTTAGTCGCAAAACGTACAGGCTCTTTTTCTCGCAAAAACAAGCTCAGTTTGAAGGCGGAGTTTAACAACTGGAACAGAGCTGGTTATGATACTAAAATATCCCATATTAGTAAGTATGGGGCCGACACCATGCTTGCACCTGGTCTTAACCCATCTCTTTCCCCTGATGGAAAACGTGTGGTTTATGCCATGAGAGATGGTCAAAGTTATCACCTGTTTATCATGAATGTCGATGGCTCCGATTTGGTGCAGCTGACCGACGGAGCGAGCGTGGATGTGCAACCGGCTTGGAGTTCAGATGGTAAATGGCTTGCTTTTACGTCGAATAGAGCTTCGATTTCAGAACAGCATCATCACAAGGATAATTGGGATATCTGGATGATCGGACGCGATGGAACCAATCTGATGCGTTTAACAAAGGATGCTGCTAAAGATGGGGCGCCTACAGTTGCTGATAATGGCCAGGTTTATTTTCACTCGGATCGTAAAGTAACAGCGGATGATAAGGCTGCTCATCAAGTGCATAAAAAAACGACCGGTTTTCATGTTTGGATGATTGTCTTGCCAGCCAAGGTTAGCTGATTCACCGTTGATTAGAGCCATTGTCACAGTGTCCAGTTTGTTAGGTCTGAGACGGCTTGCCAAAGGGATTGAGACAGCAACATTACTGCAAGGCAAAACAACGAACCTTTATCAAGGCTATTTGTTGTTTATACTTGCACTGCTTTTTTACTCACCCTCGGCCTTCGCATTCAGCTCTTGGCAGCAGCATGGTGATGCGTTGGAGATGCGGGGTCTGTTGCGCGGTTCAGCGGTGGCACTGAAAAATCCGGATAATAAATTTTTCTACCAAAAAAGGAGTATTGTAGCACTTGCTGGTTCGGGTCGCTTGATGGTGAATGGTAAATATGGCGATCTACTGAGCTTTGAGATGCATGTGGAACAGCGTTATATACCACTGCTATTACAGAGTGGTGGTCGCAATCTAGCTACACAGCAGGGGGTAGAACGCACAAATCTACTGGAATGGCGTTTTGATAACAGGCGCGCTCAACTATTGATTGACCGACTGAATGTTCAATATAGCGCTTCAAAGCTAAATATAAAGCTGGGTCGTCAACCGCTAAATCTTGCTGCGACATTCTACTTTACACCCAATGATTTTTTTGCACCTTTTGCCGCTCAGAGCTTTTATCGGAGTTATAAACCAGGTGTGGATGCTGTGCGAGCGGATATTCAGTTGGCAGAACTTTCACAGTTATCACTCATATCAGTGCTGGGCTACCGGGCTGATGGCTTGCGTGAAAACGGTTGGAGTAGTCACATAGATACAACGCGCAACACCTATCTGGCCCACGCATCTACTGTGGTAGCTGACTTTGATCTGGCGCTATTGCTGGGTAGCGTTAAAAAAAAGCTAGTGATCGGAGGTGACTTTCAGGGGGAGCTTTTTGAATGGCTGGGCGTTAGAGGCGAGGGACACCTTGCCATTCCTAAGCAGTTAGTAGCCAGACGTAGCGTTGAATTTTCCCTAGGGCTGGAACATCGCTGGGAAAATAGTCTTACCTTACGCGCCGAGCAATTTTATCACGGAGGTGGCAGCGCTACACTTGCCTCTTACAGCTTACAATCTGAATCGACATATATGGCTCGCAACTATAGCGCTATCGGTGCAAGTTATGAATTTACACCGCTTGTTAGTGCTGATATGACAAGCCTTTATAACTGGCTGGATCACTCATCACTGATCAGCATTTATGGACTCTATTCACTGAGTAATGAATCAGAACTTGCGTTCTCTGTTGTTAAGGCAAATGGAAAACGCCCTCAGAGCAGTCAAATCAGTAGCGAGTTTGGTCTGTATGGCGACTCACTGACTTGCGAGTTAAGAAGCTATTTTTAAGGCTTCCTGATGACGTATAAAGCTCGGCTATCGGACGCTCTCAAAATGTTAGACTTCCCCTTTAAGGGCCGCGGAAAAAATAAAGTATCCAGGTTATGCGCAGGATAGAAGTTTGGATTCAAGGCGCCAAATCAAGCGCATAGCAGGGCTATGTAACTGATTTGGCAACGCAGAATTCGGACTTATAGACCAGCAGAATTGGATGATTTATTCTTTCCGCGGCCCTAAGATGCACAACAATGATTACAATAGGTTACACTATGGTGCAGGTGTGCGAAACAAGCCCTGTGCATCCCTATCTTCTTTTGGGAAAAAACGTCAGTCGCGCAGCAACATCAAAACCTTGCGGTGCTAAAGCTAGAATGTCGAAATATAGGGGTGTTTGTGATATTTTCCGTTCCTACTTCTTAGCTTTTTAGTAATCCTTAAAGTGGGAATACTATCAGGTGAATGCTTGTATGGCAGAGCGTCTCCTGTCGCACCGCACCGCGGTGCGCATAAACAATTTAGCGCTCGTGAACTGAACTCAAAACATCAAAACCACTGGGTACCGTGTGAAGAACAAAAAAAAACCTATTTTTCCTGATATTTACAAGCATAGAATAAAGGGTCAGAAGCTTCTGCTCGTCATTCCCGAGGGTTAAGTGAGGAATCCACCTCAAAACAAATGCTCTGCCTGATTCTGAAAGCAATATGCGTTCCCACGCAGGAGCGTGGGAACGAGGATGGATTCCCGCCCCACGCCTTCGCGGGGGCAGGTTCTCCACGGGCATGACGGGCGTAATACTAAAGTCACTTTACGATGCGTAGATCGGGCATGACGTGCAATCCATACTTGAATCACTATAGCTATTGATGTTGATAAAGGATAAGTAGATGATCGGCGTAGAGATTTTTAAAAGTTAGGTTGGTGTGGAGGTTTGTTCATGCGGACAAATGATATGAAAAGAACTGTGGCAATTGTGCTGGCGGGAGGGAGTGGTTCAAGACTTTCTCCGTTGACCCTGCACAGGGCAAAGCCTGCCGTTCACTTTGGTGGTAAATATCGAATTATCGACTTCACGCTTTCCAACTGCTTGCATTCGGATATTCGCCGCATACTTGTACTGACCCAGTACTGCTCTCACTCAATGCTCAAACACCTACGTGATGGCTGGAGTATTTTAGCGCCGGAAATGAATGAATATATCACCACTGTTCCTGCTCAGATGAAACATGGTAATCATTGGTACAAGGGGACTGCGGACGCTGTATTTCAAAATATCGATCTTCTGCGATGGAGTGATGCGAAATATATAGCGGTACTGTCGGGCGATCATATTTATCGTATGGATTATGCTGTTATGCTGAAATATCATATCGAACGAGGTGCCGAAGCGACGGTTGCTTGCACGACAGTCGCTAGAGAGGTGGCTAGTGGCTTTGGCGTGGTGGGTGTGGATGCATCAATGCAAATAAACGCCTTTGATGAAAAGCCCGCTGAACCGAATGTTATGCCGGGTAGTCCAGACCAATCGTTGGTGTCAATGGGCATCTATATTTTCAATAAAAACAGATTGATTGAGATGCTGGAAGCAGATCAAGCTAATTTTAATTCCACACACGACTTTGGTAGCGATGTAATTCCGGCATGGCTAGGGCAAGGAAAGGTCATGGCTTTTATGTTTGGTGAAGAGTGTGGTCGTGTATCTCAGGATCGATATTGGCGTGATGTCGGTACGATCGACTCTTTTTATGCAGCGAATATGGATCTGCTTGAACCTATCCCTAAGTTAAACCTCTATCAGGAGGACTGGTCTGTTCGTACCTACAATGATCAGCATCCACCATGCCGGACGGGTGCATCTGCTTCAGGTAGACATGAAAAATTAGATAATGTAATTATGAATGGTGGTTCATTGGTTATCGGTGCATCGGTAAAACACTCCATTCTTTCCTCTTATGTGTTTATTGATGAAGAAGCTGAGGTTGAAGATTGTATTGTTTTTGGTGATGTGCGGATTGGCAAAGGCGTGAAATTGCGTAGGTGTATTGTTGATAAACATGTGACCATACCCGATGGTGAAGTGATTGGTTTTGATAGGGTAAAAGATAGTACGCGATTTACGGTAAGCGAATCCGGTATCACGATTATTCCTGTTGGTTACTGTTTTTAGTGTGCCAATAGATTCAGACTAGGTTGCCAAAATAGCTATTTTTCTCGTCATTCCCGTGGAGCACCTGCCCCCGCGAAGGCGTGGGGCGGGAATCCATTGGTTTTAGAATCAAACAGAGCGTTTTTTAGAAATTGATTCCCGATCCGGTCGGGACTGATGTACAATCCATACTTGAATCACTATATGGCCGTAAGACTTAGGTCGAGAGACGATGGGATTGAGGTTAAACAGCTTGTTGCATTAAAATATTACCTGATTACGTATAAGGGCCGCGGAAAGAATAAATCATCCACGTGCTGGTCTATAAGTCCGCATTCTGCGTTGCCACAGAGTTACTACTAAAGGCAGTAGGCTATCGCGCCCATTCAGGGCTTGCTTATGCGCTTGATTTGGCGCCTTGAAT
>JAUZRH010000057.1 GCA_030950555.1 Mariprofundus sp.
TACAGGATGCTTATGGCAAATCACAGCAGGTTATTCTCACCATGCCGCTGCTGGAAGGATTGGACGGGGTCAATAAAATGTCCAAGTCGCTGCATAACTATGTCGGCGTGGCAGAACCGGCCAAAGAACAATTTGGCAAACTGATGAGCGTATCCGATGAGCTTATGTATAAATACTATGAGTTGCTCACTGATGCGAATTTGGATGAAGTCAAAACCATGCATCCGATGGAAGCCAAGAAAAAATTGGCGGCTATGATCGTGGATCGTTTTCATGGTGAGGGCTCAGGCCAACAGGCGCGTTCTGGTTTTGAAGCGCAGTTCGCCAAGAAAGAAATCCCCGATGATGTGCCGGAAACTACGATGGCTGCAGAAGATGGTTTGCTATGGGTTGTCAAAGCGCTGACTCAAAATGGATTGACCGCATCCAATGGCGAAGCCATTCGCATGCTCAAGCAGAATGCGCTTTCCATCAATGGCGAGAAAGTCACCGACAAGGATTATCAGTTAAAACCGGGCGGCCCGTATCTGCTCAAGCTGGGTAAGCGTAAGTTTTTGAATCTGACTGTTCATTAAACAAGTCAGGGCAACTGCCACCTTCGCCAGCCATTGCAACAATTCAGGCGAGGGTGTAACTACTCAGATCACTCCTGATTTTCAACTATTATTGTAATAGCACCAAAAATATGAACGCCTATGTTCGGCCAAACTCTGACGGTTAGGATAGAGAAATTGAGGATCGAAGAACCCTCAGGTGCTCGCCTTTTCAAATGGCCCATAAGTAAAGCCCTGTCATGCTTGATGATTTGAACCGTCTGTAAAGATTTCAGATTTGGTATCCGGATACATTCATTCCACGCTCTATTTCTTTGATGGAGGTAATATGGAAATAAGATGTTGTTTGGGTTGCGCACAAACATTTCAGTCCCTCACTTCCTAACGCGTGTAACTAACCGCTCCTGATTGTGCAACCTCAAAAAGCATACTATTCTGATTTGCTGTGGTGGATAGGAATTGTTCAAAGGTCAAGGCGTTATAAACCGTGACAGACACTGAGGCTTGGTAATTTGTGCCGGAAAAAAGTATGGGCGTAACGCCTACAGGAAGAGTTGGAAGGGTAAAATTGCTAACGCCACTTGGCCCCACCAGCACCCACCTCTTTCTTGAAACAGTATCTCTGATTAGTACGCTTGGGAGACCAATGGCAGCTCCCGATGCTGGGGTGAAAGTAATGGTGTTTCCTGATTGCCCTGCCGTAATGCTCGGAACATTCGTAATCGCCGCTAACATGATGTGTGTCGCACCTTTTGTGATCATTTCAGCCTTTTGCCAAAAAGCACCACCGGCTCCAGCATTACCAACCGCCATAACAGCTAAAGTGCCAACTCCAAAAGGATCATAAGCTGAAAGAAGACCGGAAGCGCCAGAACGTGCCGCTAGCATAATTTGAGATGAGGAGCCATCGCTGTATGCCGTAAGGCTGTTTACGCTAATGCCAGATGGAGCAGTTACTGAACTGATATTGGCTAGGGTTGTGACTGCTGGCTTTGCTACATTGAATGCAATATTGAGAAGAGATGGGCTGTTGCCAGATACTGCATTGGTGGTAAATGTCATTGGACCAAGATTCACTGCATCTACAACCGAAGTGACACCTCCCACAGATGAGTCTTCCAAGCCCCATACAGTGCTTGGAATGAGACTTCCTGGGGCGGCGAACGACTGGGTATTTGTGTTGTGAGGGCCATTGGAAAAGAAATACCCAGTATAACTTGAGGTTGCCGTTTTCAAAACAATTCTTCCGCTAGAAGCAGGAGTGAGGTTGCTAATCGTACCAGTCAAATTAACAAAGCTGCTGACATTTGATGACAATGTAAGTTCGACATGGGTTAAATTGACCCCGTATGCGCTTATCCAATTATGAGAAAGAGGAAATGCATGTATATCGTGTGCGCCAGCGCCAATTCCTGAAAATGTGGCGATACCGCTTGAATTGGTGATCGTCGTAGTCGAACCAGAGGCATCCAACTGAACTGTCACATTTTGAATAGGACTCTGAGTTGCCTCATCAATCAGTTTGACAGTTATGGTCACTGTTCCGGTGGCCGCACCAGGAGCAGATGACCCGCTGCCTCCACCACAGCCAGAAAGAATAGTTCCCACTGCTAAAACAAGAATACACCCAAGCCGAGCCGTTATTACCTTGGTGCCAAATAAAAGGGAAAGCACTTCAATCAGCCTATTCCATGTAGTTTTTACAGTTGTTTTCGTCTTCATTCCAACCTCCCCGCTGCTGAGATGGACTGGTTGGTCTGATTGTCGCTGGTAGGGTAAATATTAAGTTAAGGCAGGTTCAGCTTTTAACAGGCAGTAGTCAGTTATCACCTATCAGCCGCTTGAGCACGCTATTTCCCAGTTTCAATTTCCTCGTCATCCATGCTAAGTATTCCTTAGTATCCAAGGCTCACAATACTAAGAATATCTTAGCCATGCAATGTAAATTTTTTGTGGCTAAACAATATGTCTAGTTTGTCCCCGGTTGCCCAAAGAATTCGGGAGGCGCGAGTAAAGACGGGCTTGTCTCAGAAATCATTGGGTATAGCTGCCGGAATCGATGAGTTCAGTGCTAGCCCACGAATCAACCAGTATGAACGGGGGAAACATGCACCTGATTTTTCAATGGTTGAACGGTTAGCCAAAATTTTGGATGTTCCGGTAGCTTACTTTTACGCTAAAGAAGATTGGCTTGCTGAAACTATTTGTTTCTTGGGCAAGCTTCCTGAAAGCAGCAGAGAAAATGTGATCGAACGTATGGAGAGGTTGTTCAAGTAAAGGCGTTCTGGAAGAGCAGTACATAGTTATTTTGACAGTAGGTGAATTCAAATTGAATTGCTTCAGATGGAACTGGACAAATGCCCTGTTTGAGTAAGCTACGCTCAAACGAAGGAACATGGCATGACAAAGAAGAGAAGACAGTCCAGAGCAAAAGATATCGATACTTCGAGAGCATTTTGTTGAAAAATATTCACAAAAAAGTAGGAGCCGTTTGCACAAGCCTATGGCTAGCCCGAGGGTGAGGTGCAGGATGTACCGAATGATTTACAGTAGTAAACTCGGCTTTGGCATCCTGCGTCGCTCTACCTCCTCCATCCATGGAGTCGTCCGATTTTTCGCCTTGCTATCAGAAAAACCAGAAGCAATCTGAGCAGCTACGGGTATTTTCAAGAGGTGCTGAGTTACGTGAAGCCATTGGTTTTGACGGCTCAGTTCACAAACACGCGGGCATTGCGGAACATGCGCAGCCATGGGCCGTCTTGTCCCCAGTCATCCGGATGCCATGAATACTGCGCTGTACGGAACAGGCGTTCCGGATGCGGCATCATAATAGTGAAACGACCATCTGCTGTGGTGAACCCGGTTTGCCCATTCGGGGAACCGTTCGGGTTGTGCGGATAAGTGATAGCAGCAGTTCCGTCCGGGCCAAGGTAGCGCAGGGTGGCAATGGCATTCGCCTGCTGTTCCGGGTTAGCGAATTCAGCGCGACCTTCGCCATGTGCCACCACCAGCGGCAGTTTCGAACCGGCCATACCGGACAGAAAGATGGATGGTGAATCCAGCACTTCCACCTGCAATAAGCGGGCTTCGAACTGTTCGCAGCGATTGCGCTCAAAGCTTGGCCAGTGCTCAGCCCCCGGAATAATGGATTTCAGAGCGCTCATCATTTGGCAACCGTTGCAGACGCCGAGCGCAAAGCTGTCGTTGCGATGGAAAAATGCATCGAACTGATCGCGCGCCCGCGCATTGAATTTCACGGAGCTGGCCCAGCCGCGACCGGCTCCGAGCACATCACCGAACGAAAAACCGCCGCGGCGACAAGGCCCTGAAAAGCTGCCAGCGAGATGCGTCCTGCAATGATATCGGACATGTGAACATCGCTGCAATCAAAGCCTGCCCTATCGAATGCGGCAGCCATTTCGACCTGTCCGTTGACGCCCTGTTCGCGCAAGACGGCCATTTTTGGTCGCGCAC
>JAUZRH010000058.1 GCA_030950555.1 Mariprofundus sp.
GGATTCAAGGCGCCAAATCAAGCGCATAAGCAAGCCCTGAATGGGCGCGATAGCCTACTGCCTTTAGTCGTAACTCTGTGGCAACGCAGAAGGCGGACTTATAGACCAGCACGTGGATGATTTATTCTTTCCGCGGCCCTAAGATTGCTACAGCGTCTTGCCAGTCCAAACAATTCATGAACTTGCACTTGGGAGTTGGATTTAGGTTCGTTCGATATAGCCCTGCCGTAACTGGTGGGGCTTTTTTGTTGGCATGGTATCGCCTTTATATAGTGATTGACTGTTTCTGAAATGATGCTCCGCGGCACAGATATGGCACAGATGGAAATAAAAAAAGCACCTACATTGCTGTAAGTGCTTGTTTTGTGTGGAGCCGATGTCCAGAATCGAACTGGAGACCTTCTCATTACGAGTGAGATGCTCTACCAACTGAGCTACATCGGCGAAGAGTTGAAGGCGCGGCGAATGTTAGCGATATTTTTATAGAAGGGAATAATTAATTATTGTTGTGCGTTAGAGTTCATCATTACGAATGGCCTGAATGGCTGCTAGTAGGGCTGGTGCTGCTGTCTCTGTGCGTAGGATGCGTGGGCCGAATGCAATGGTTTGAAAGCCTGCGTTGCTAAGGGACGAGATATCTAGCTCGCTCCAGCCACCTTCAGGGCCAATGGCTAGGGTGATATCTGAGCTTAGCTGGATGTTATGGTGAAATTTTTGCCAAGAGTTCGTTGTGTGAGGGTGCATGGCCAGAGCGCTGCCTAGCGATGGAATATCGGATAGTTTATCATGCCAGGTTAGGGTGGGAATGGCTGTGCGGTAACTCTGCTCGGCGGCTTCAATAATGATTTTTTGCCAGCGCTCCATACGTTTGGCTAATTTATGGCTGTCCAATTTTAGCGAGGCGCGCTGTGAACGGGTGATGTGAAAGCTGGCGGCACCGAGTTCAGTGCCTTTTTGCAATACGTGCTCAATTTTTTCATTCCGGCATGCTGCTTGTACAATGTGAACGCGACATGTCATCTCTCGGTCTATATCGTTAAATGCATTGATGTGGCAGGAGACAGCCTGTTTGGACATTTCGTCGATAGTGGCATGAAATTCTCCACCCTTGCCGTTAAAGAGGAGTAACTCATCACCAATGGTTTGGCGCATGACTTGGCGCAGATAATGTGCGAGTGCGTCGGGCAGAATAATGGATGAATCGATCTGGATGGATTGATTAAGATAAATGCGACATGACATGCTGCGGATTTGGCCTGATATAGAGGGATCATGCAAGCGTTCTGTTGTGGTGCAGCAAGAGTCTTGACCGTAGATGTTGTGGCCTCATGATGCGCGTATGTTATTTGGTGATATAGAATCTCAAGCTTGGCAATCTGTACGTAGTTGGAAACCAGAGGAAACGGGCTTAAGTCGAGAGGCTGCAGCGGCATTAACAACGGCTGACTCTCTGACACGCTTTTTAGAGCGGCATTTTGCGATTCAACTTGAAGTTCGTCTGCATGATCAGTTTATTGATCATATGAGTGCTGAAGAGGCGCGACTATTGGTGTGTGATTCGGGAGCTTCAGTTTTACGGCGTCAGGTATCTTTGGTTTATCGGGGGTCGGTGATGTTTGATGCTGAATCCGTATTGCCATTGAGCGACTTGCCTGCGGATCTGATGCTGGAATTGCAAGAAGGGCGTCGTCCTTTGGGTAACTTGCTGTTGGATCGAGGTCTTTCGCTTTCACGGTCGGACTTGAGTGTGGTGTTGTTGGATGTTGAAGGCGTTAATGGTGGCCGATGGGCTAGGCGTTCAGTGTTGCGCTCGATGTCGGGTACGCGTGCTTTGGTGGTTGAAGTGTTTAATCCTGTGCTTTGGCAACGCGTCGACGACCCTGCACGTCGTTAAGTTATCAACTTATCGTTCGCTCATTTGATTATGAGGTTTGGAGATTCTAAAACAAGACTAAATGATGGAGGATTCAAAGATGTTGGGGCCTCTGATATTTTTAGAACGTCATATTGCTGAGTTTTGTATATAACAGAGAAACATTAGCCTCTGATACCCCAGGGTACTTTCTCTGCCGCAAGCGGCATTCACTTTGTTCCACAATAACCACGAATTAACGGCATCCTTCACCAACTTATAGAAGGTAGTTGATGCTTTACGCTATATCACAGCTGAAAGATGTATCTTCATCTTCCGTAGTCCGGATGAATTATGGGCGTTTTTTATGGATTCCCTCATCCCAACCCTATGGGAGAGGGTTGGGATGAGGGAATCGGCTGTTTGGTGAAGCCTTTTCCATCTTAAGGAAAGCTTTAATGTGTAAACAGGAATATGAAGGATGATCAATATTCCTGTGTTTCGACAGCCTACCTTCAGCCCCGCAAGGCTTTGGTATTAGCAGGTGTTGCTATGGGGTTTTGCTGCTGAAATACAGAAAAGCTTGATTGCTTGATGGTGAGGTGCAGAGTTGCCCCTTCATGGGGGCGACTTGGTATCGACGGAGATACTGAACCCTGTGGGGCATGTCGGGTTGTTGGTCCCGTAAAAAGCTGGCACTTGCATATAATTGCAAACGACGACGTAGAACTAGCTTACGCAGCGTAAGTTACCCCGCTCTTGAGGTGTCCATCCATTGAGAAACCGGGGCCATTTAGATGGAATCGCTACTACAGAACGGAGACTCGTGGTCTGTAGGGTTAAATAGCTACGAATCGACCTTTTGGGCATTTTGTCCGTTTGGTTCTCAAAGGGTGCTATTCGAACGGACTAAACATGTAGAACCATAGGCTGATGATTTTCGGACGCGGGTTCGAAACCCGCCGCCTCCACCAAAGGCAAGTAAAGTGCTTATATAATAGCAACTTACGCGTTTAGGGTTAGTTCACTTTTACGACTTGTACAAAATACTTGTACATATTTAGGAGTGAACTAGCCCCAATGTGTAAACTTACGAACTGCCTATACCTTCAGCGTAGCAATCAATTTATATACTATTATCGACGAGTCATTCCTGCTTACTTGAGGGCTCATTTCGATGGTAAATACGAGATTAAAAAAAGTTTAAAGACTAGGGAGCGGTCGAAGGCTATGGTTCGCTATGGGGTTCTTGCCACCCAAATTGAACTTATATTTTATGACCTAAGAAGGAGTCTTATGCCCTTAAGTGCTATTGACCCAACCCTTTTAATCGCTATTAAAAAAGATGCTATCGCTGTCACTAAAGAAGGTGAGTATGAAGCAGTTATGTCTGGAGTTGTTCAGGCGTTAAGAGGCCAGCCTTTAAATTTTGATAGTGGGCGACCGCTTCATGACGTGCCGATTCGAATTGAAGGCGACAAGCTTTTGAGGCTAGATGGCAGTGAAGTAGATAATATGACAGTAGCTACAGCCCTTGCTTATGCTGACTCAGTTGGTATTTCTAAAATGATAAACGAGGATAAATTTGTAAATTCAGATATTGAGAATGATGGAGTCATGGTTAGTGTTTCGTGGGCTGAACCGACTGAAGAAGATAAAGCTATCCAGCAACAGCTTCAACTGGAAAAAATACAAGAAAGTGGGCTTACTGATGCTTTTATGGGCATGGTCGCTGGATTGGGTACAGCGACAAGCAGACCCGCAGATGGCGAAGCAATAGGGGCTATATCACAACAAATAATTGACCCGATCACCGAAGCCAAGCCTAAACAAGTCATGAAATTTTCCTCTCTTTATGAAAACTACCTCATTTACCGCGCGGATGTGAAAAAATCCACTAATGATGATAGTCGGAAGCAATTTGAACTGTTTGTAGAAGTGAATGGCGATATGAATGTTCATGAGATCGGTCATGTGACGATCAATGATTATGTTGATGCTTTGAGCTACAAAATCCCTGCGAATGTCAGAAAGATTTTCAAGCATGAGTCAATGATTGAAATTATGGGGAAACAACAAGAGCATAAAAGGTTAAATCGGAAAATGATGAGTGTTGCCAATATCAATAAGCACCTCTCGCAATTAAGTGGCCTGTTTGTTTTTGCGGTAAACCGTGGCTATATGACTGAGAATTATACAACTGGAAAACGAAAAAAGGACCCGATTCACGATAGGGATAAACGACAGACATACTCCGACGATGAAATTGTTAAAATATTCACTAAAACTGAGCCTTGGGCTTCAAATGATAGGACAAAACCAGAACTTTTTTGGATAAATTTAATTGGGCTTTTTTCTGGGGCAAGGCTGGGCGAAATCTGCCAGTTGAGAACTGCTGATGTTAAAGAAGTGAAAGAAAAGTCTTTCTCTAGTTGGGTGTTTGAGGTGAATGAAGAGGGTTTTGAAAAATCTGTGAAAACGCGTAACTCTGTACGGTTAATACCAATTCACAGCAAGTTAATCGAACTAGGTTTTTTAGATTACGTGGAAAAACGTAGACTTGATGGGTTTGGTCAACTGTGGAATTTAGTGCCCCACAAAGAAAAAGGGTGGAGTTACATCATGAGCAAGCGCATTGCTTACGCTCACAAGAATAAAGCTGGTGTCATGAAGGCATTTCATAGCTGGCGGCATAC
>JAUZRH010000059.1 GCA_030950555.1 Mariprofundus sp.
TTCAGCGTATGGAACCACCATGCCCTTCATTCCATCCTAAAAATGCGCACGAAGTGGGATTGTCACTCATCCACCCAGAGTTTTGCAAGTGGCTCTTATGATAATGATTTTCTTCGTGCCCTTCTTGACTCTGTGGTGGAAAGTCTTTGACTGTTTTATGGATATCGTGAAGAGTCGAAGATGTCATTTTATTTACGTTAGGGCCACGGAAAGAATAAAGCATCCAGGTTATGCGCAGGATAGTTGTTGAATTCATGGCGCCAAATCAAGCGCATAAGCAAGCCCTGAATGGGCGCGATAGCCTACTGCCTTTAGTAGTAACTCTGTGGCAACGCAGAATGCGGACTTATAGACCAGCACGTGGATGATTTATTCTTTCCGCGGCCCTTAAACTAGCTGAGTTCAAGTACGTCCTCACTTTTCCACTACAAAACTGGAACATCGCGTTAATAGATCAGAAATCAAACACCAGCGCTACGGCAGTCGTCGTATCCAGATGCTTCGTATTTGTTGGAACTTTGCTGTTATGATCCAGCGTCAAGCTAATCTGAGTTGCCATATTGCCATTTAACTTCTGCTTCAAAGCAGTCACAGACTGCGATGTCCATCCGTTTTTACCACCTTCTGTGGATAGCGCTTCGCTTAGCTTTGCCGCCTCAGAAATCTTCCATGTCGTATGACTCGCTGCACGGAAAATAGCATCATTCTTATCGGGTCCATTGATAATTTTGCTCTGCCGGAAACCTGCACCCACTTCAAACTTAGCGTACAGTTCATCCGTTTTTATAAGTTCACGACCATAACCGATGGTTTCACTCATACGCCGGCGAAAGCCAGCAAAACGATCACTTTCATATCCAAAGCGACCGAACATATAATCAAGCTCTGAAAACTTCCAGTCCATCTGCAAGCTAACATTATATTTTTCGCCCGTCGTTTTCTGGCGATCTTTATTATTGTGTGCACCAGCCTCAAATGTATGACGCAGTGTATCACTCTCATGTACCAACGTGGCTTTTGCATCGACGGCAAGTGTCTGCGTATTGCCGGACGTTTGCACAGCACCCAATTCAGCACTGTTTTTCCAACCATTTACCGGCAAAATATCTGCAGCTATGGCAGGCACAGCCAGAACCAAAGTTATGAATAACGTTACAATATATTTCATACAAACCTCCATCGCGGCGCGCAGCGTAACCATTTACACACAAATTGCTAGCATGCCAAAGCAGTACTGGATATTCGACATAACAAAATCCAGGCCGGATAAAATCACCAGATTTAGTCACCGCTAAAGCTAGGTGCTGTATTTGAATGACTACTGAAGGGCTGTGATGTTACTGATCTGTACTTGAGGAGTTTTTGTTTGGCTCTTTTGAATTCTTAGTGAGTAAGCAATGATTATTCCCGAGGGTTAAGTCGGGAATCCAGCTCAATGAAACGTTCTGCTTGATGTTCCCACGCAGGAGCGTGGGAACGCGGATGGCTTCCCGCCCCACGCCTTCGCGATGGCAGGTTTTCCACGGGAATGACGGGCGCAAACTTAAATCACGTCACCATCCGTAGAGGGGAATATTTAAACCCTCATTTAGGAGCCATTTCGACAGCCTGTGGGTACCCCCTACCTACGACAAAGCTTATTTTTTAGCGGCAGTTCGTGAGCGACCTTTAAGTAGTATCAATAACCATCCAACACCTGTAACTAGCATCGCTGATGAAAGCAGCATGCCCATTGTGATGGGCCCGAAGAGGAACCCCAATTGGACATCCGGCTGTCTAAACTCTTCACAAATAATACGAGCCAGCGCATAACCAATTAAAAATATCGCAACCTGTGTGCCGGCTGGGAAGTGCCGTTTACGCAGCGTCCATAAGACTAAAAATAGCACCAGCCCCTCCAGTGTCATCTCATAGAGCTGACTGGGGTGGCGTGGCTCAGCTCCTGCTCCCGGAAATACCATGCCCCACGGCACATCGGTCACACGGCCCCATAATTCACCATTAATAAAATTGCCGATACGGCCTAACATCAGTCCCAGTGGCGCCACGGTAAAAAAACGATCTGCCAGCAGCAAAAAAGGTAGCGTATGCTTACGGCAATAAAACCAGCCCGCAATAATCGGCCCCACCAAACCACCGTGAAAAGACATCCCCCCTTGCCAAACATAGAGAATTTCTAGCGGATGGGCTGTGTAGTAGCCAAAATTATAAAATAGCACATAGCCAAGGCGACCGCCCAGCACGACACCAAGAATCAGTGCGGTAAAGAGTCCCTCATACGCTTCTTCCCCTACTTGCGTTTGCCAAAGTCCGGCCTGTTTAAGCTGTAGTCGAACCAGGTACCATGTGGCAGAAAAACCTGCAATATACATCAGCCCGTACCAATGAATGGCCAAAGGGCCCAAGTGAATTGCAACGGGGTCTATAGCTGGCCAATGTAACATCAGCTAAGCACCCACAGCAGCAGTCCACCAAAGAGAATGCGGTAGACCCCGAAAGCAACAAAGGTAAAGCGTTCGAGAAAGTGAATAAACAGACGCATCACCAACCAGGCCGAGATAAATGCGACAATAAAGCCTGCTGCCAGGGCTGTGAAGTCGGCACCGACAAAATCATGGTAATGTTTAAGCAGGTCAAAACCACTGGCCGCCATCATCACTGGAAGCGCTAGTAAAAAGGAGAACTCAGCACTGGCTTTTCGACTCAAACCTACCAATAGCGCGCCAATAATAGAGGCACCCGCCCGACTAGTACCCGGAATCAAGGCAAAAACTTGGGCAATACCAATCCACAATGCCTGACGATAGCTTAAATCTTCCACCCGCTGCACAGGATAGACTCTGTCCCTATGCAGATATTCGACCAGAAGAAAGATAATACCGCCCACGATAAACATGATGGCGACAATATCCACGGTAAACATTGCTTTAATCTGTTTATGCAACAGAAAGCCAACCACACCAAGTGGAATAAAAGCCAGCACCACCTTTTTCCATAGCTCCAAATACACTAGACTAAATTTTTCACGATAATTTGCTACTACCGCCAGTATGGCTGCCAGTTGAATAATCACCTCAAAGGCTTTGTTCTCTTCATTTTGTGCGATGCCCATCCATTGACTGGCTACGATCATATGGCCGGTAGAGGAGATCGGTAAAAACTCCGTCGCCCCTTCAATCACACCTAGAATGATCGCCTGTAATAAATCCATAATTAATGCCTCAGCTCTGACTTTTATCATGGTTATTAGCCACGCCGACACCCTACGTGATGTTTTTTCGAAACGACACTGCTACGCTACCGCGCTGCTTCATGTAAAAACCGCTACAAGGCACTGATACAAGTATAGAGCGCATAGAGTTCACCCGCATCGGCTCGCTCCAGTTGACTCTCCTCAAGCACGCTTTGCATGGGTGAGAGCTTGATCAGATTCGAGATGATGGCCAGCTAAGATCGTTATTTAGCGCTTGCCCAGCAGGCGCAACGAGGAGAATTATGAAACAATTTTTCAGTAGACTATTCCGATGGCTCGAGGGGCTGCGTCGCATTTTAGTGAACAGCCTGTTTGTGATCATTATCTTCGCTTATGGTTTTTTACTACTCGGGATGCAACCCGAAGTGCCTGACCGGGCTGCGCTGGTAGTCAATCCTACCGGTCAGATTGTAGAAGAGCTGGAGACCCCTTCCGCCATGGCGCTGCCCTTAAGTGGCGGAGTTGCGACCAGTCAGACAAGCGTCCATGATTTGGTCGCCGTTATTCGCCAGGCAGCAAGCGATGAACGCATTCATTTAATGGTGCTTAAGCTCGATGAGATGGGCCATAGCTCATTACCTCTACTACAGGAGTTACGCCACGCTATCACGGATTTCCGCGCTACAGGCAAGATGGTCATTGCCACAGGTCCCAACTACACTCAAAGCCAATATTACCTAGCGGCAGCGGCTAATACGATTTTTCTGCAACCCATGGGTTATGTCGGCATTGAAGGTTTTAGTGTATATCGCAACTATATTCGCGATGCCCTTGATAAACTACATGTCCAAGCTGAAGTATTTCGTGCTGGAAAATATAAATCCGCCATTGAGCCACTGCTGCGTAATGATATGTCGGATGCCGACCGTGAGTCGAATCGTCTATTACTCACCACGCTCTGGGATAGTTATTTAAAAGATATCGCCGAAATGCGAAATCTACGCCCGCAGCGTCTACAGCAATTATTGGATAAGCCAAGCCAATATCTTGAAGCGGCACATGGAAGCATGGCAGAGCTCGCCAAAACGGAGGGACTGGTAGATGAGCTGGCCGATCACGGTACCATTGAGGAGTATATTGCCGGCGCGATGGATATCACCGAGGGCGACTACCCGATGATAACATTCCGCGACTACCTGCATGCAGCCGTTAGTGACCATGTAGACTCAGAAGTGGACCAAATTGGCATCATTACAGCTAGCGGCATGATTCTCGATGGTGAACAGCCCGCCGGTAAAGTGGGTAGTTTAACGATGCTGGAGATGCTTAAAAGAGCAGAACAGAGTGATAAAATCAAAGCCGTTGTACTGCGAATTGATAGTCCTGGTGGCAGCGCTCAGGCATCCGAAGTGATTCGTGCAGCCGTGCTGCGATTACAAAAAGCAGGCAAACCGGTTGTGGTATCCATGGCTGGTGCCGCAGCTTCAGGCGGCTACTGGATGGCAGCACCTGCTGATGAGATTTGGGCTTCAGCTACCACCATTACAGGTTCAATCGGTGCTTTTGGCGTCATGCTTAATATACAGAAAGGACTTGAGAAGCTAGGGGTACATAGTGATGGCATTGCCACCACCACCATTGCCGGTGGCTTACGCATCGATCGAGCCATGCCTGCTGAGTTGGCAAAAGTCATGCAGTTGACGATTTCCAATGTCTATCAGCGTTTTCTTCAGGTTGTAGCCCAAGGCCGCCACATGGAGCAGAATCAGGTAGCTGCAATTGCTGAAGGGCGGGTATGGAGTGGCGCGGATGCTAAACGCCTCGGTTTAGTGGATCATCTCGGTGGTTTTGATGATGCGGTAAAAGCTGCCGCTCGTCTAGCCCTGTTAGGCAACCATTATCAGCGCACGTGGATTAAACCACCACAAGGGTTTATCGATCTGTTAATGGCTCAATTCATGGGTAATGCCGAAGCACTTTTTCCCGGTGTATGGCAAAACCTAAGCTATCTAACGATGGCCAGCCAAGTCACAACAGCGCCTCTATCGCCAGCACTGCTGCATCAACTTTCAGGGCGCTTAGGACTACCTCTTTATCAGCCGGGAGCACTGACCCTGAGCAATTTGCGCGTAGAGTGAAAAAAGTCATCAGCGGTGGTCAGACAGGTGTAGACAGGGCAGCTCTGGATGCAGCTATGGCACAGCATATTGAAACCGGAGGCTGGTGTCCGCGCGGCAGAAGGGCTCTTGATGGCGAAATTCCACCGCACTACCCGCTCCTGGAGACGCAGGGAAAAGGCTACCAAACACGGACAAAGTGGAATGTCCGTGATAGTGATGCAACGCTGATTCTTTGCCATGGTGAGCCCAGTGGCGGTACAGCTTTAACGGTGCGTTATTGTCAGGCGTTGGCAAAGCCCTATTTTATATGCCGCCTGCATGCTGGGCGCAACCCTGTTCAGATGGATGACTCACTTTTGCCCTGGCTCAGTAAGCAACGCGTGATGATACTTAATGTAGCTGGTCCTCGAGAGAACAAGGCTTATCCAATCTATCGCCCTGCTTATGAGCTCTTAGAGCTACTGTTCAAGCAGTGGCAGCAGCTACCACCCCACAGACACGGACCACTCTTTTCGGCTTCACTCAACATGGAGGGAGAAGTTGATACATGATCTGCTCGCCATAGGCCATGCCTCGTGGGATATTACCATGGCAGTGAGCCATCATCCGACAGCCGATGAAAAAATGGTCGCCGAGAGCCTGCAACTCTCGGGTGGTGGTCCGGCAGCCAATGCTGCTGTCACGGTCACTCGGTTGGGAGGTAGCGCTGCTTTTTGCGGTTATCTGGGCGATGACCTGTTTGGCGAAGCCCACCGACAAGAGTTACTTGCTGAAGGAGTAAATCTCACCGCTCTAGTACAGGGAGCTTACCCGACGCCTCTCTCCCAAATATTGGCCACACCTGATGGCTTGCGCTCTCTGGTCAACTATAAAGGCAACAGGGGCTACCTAGCTGCAAATGCTGTTGCACATTTGCCACCAGCTAAAGTCATTCTGTTTGATGGCCATGAGCCCGCACTATCACTCTCCAGCTTATCATGGGCCAAACAAAATGGCCGTAAAACTGTATTAGATGCTGGTTCTCTACATCGAGGCACAGCTCTCCTAGCTGGCAAAGTGGATTACTTGCTTGCATCCAGCCGCTTTGCCAGCCAGCAGTGTGAAACGGACGATATGCAACTCGCCCTCCAACAGTTAGCCAAAATATCTCCGCATGTTGTCATCACCTTAGGAGCAGAGGGGTTGATCTGGTCTAGCGCAAATCAACAGGGAGAGATGGCTGCTTTGACTATTCAAGCAGTAGACTCTACAGGTGCCGGCGATGCTTTTCATGGCGCTTTTGCCTTGGGGTTGGCGCGCGATATGGAATGGTTTCATCTACTAAGTTACGCCTCTGCTGCCGCTGCACTGACCTGCACAAGGCTAGGGGCTCGGCCAGCACTACCGGATGCAGAGGCGGTACAAGAACTACTAAAAGAGTCCGATCAGCTTGAAAAAAGGAAATATCCGTGAGTAAAATTCATTTCAGATCAATCAATCCGGCCAATGGTCATTCGATTGCATCCTACAGCCAGGATGACAGCTCCTCTATCGAGCGAAAACTAGCAGCTCTTTGCCGCGCACAAATGATCTGGCAGCAACAGGATGTCGTCAGGCGCGCAGAAGCCCTGCTGCAACTGGCGGATGCGCTGGAGAGTCGTGTTGACCAATTGGCCACACTGATTCGCGTCCATGATGATGAAGAAGCTATTCGCTTGGCTAATCACTCCCTTCTGGGATTGGCTAGCGCCGTCTTTAGCCGAGATAGGAAGAAAGCTATTACCATCGCCGCCCGTCTTGAAGCAGGTAACGTCGCGACCAATGATTTTGTCCGCTCTGATCCACGCCTCTCTTTTGGCGGTATCAAGAAGAGTGGCTATGGCCGCGAACACTCTACATACGGCATGCTCGAATTTGTTAATATCAAGACGGTCTGTTAATCATTGCAGTAAGAAAGGCAGCGAGAGAGTGTTGACGACTGTTAGGGTTGCCGAAACACACATCATCCCACGCTACGGGTCTAAAAGCTCGTCTTCTGCGCATAGCTGGGACATTTATTTGTTACCGCAGCCCTTAACGGATCACTAATTATTTAATAACATGAGAAGGAGTTGACCATGGCCCCCCATTCACCTATTGAGAACCATCCATTACCGGTTCCCGGCTTTAAAATTGGCACCGCCTCTTGTGGTGTGAAAGACCCTGCCTTGAAAGGCAAGCGTATGGATTTAACCATCATTGCTGCAGATGTCGCGTGCCAAGCTGCAGGCTGTTTCACGCAGAATCGCTTCCGTGCCGCCTGCGTTGAGCTAGGTGAAGAGACGATTGCTGAATATGGTACACAGGTGCGGGCTATTGTTGCCAATAGCGGTAATGCCAATGCTGCAACGGGCGCACAAGAGCAAAAATGGGCTCAGAAAATGATAGCTGCAACGGCCATAGCGCTGGATATCGAACCTAAGCAGATACTTTCGGCATCAACCGGTGTGATCGGCACCCCTTTCCCTATTGACCGCATTATCGAAGGAATGGCGGGGGCGGCCACTTTAGACTCCGATTGGGAGGGGGCGGCGAATGCTATTCGTACCACCGATACCTTTGCCAAATGGGCATCCCGCCGTGTCGGTCCTTATACGATTACCGGTATTGCCAAGGGTAGCGGCATGATTCACCCAAATATGGCCACCATGCTCGGTTTTATCGCCACCGATGCACCGCTTTCACAGGCACAACTACAGCCGATACTAAAACGCGTAGCCAACCAATCCTTTAATGCTATCAGCGTTGATGGCGATACCTCGACCAACGATACCGTCTATCTGCTGGCTAGCGGTTTGGCACTGGGCCATCAACCATTATCGGATATAGAAGCCTTTGAAGTAGCACTGAGCGCATTATGCATTGAACTGGCGCAGTTGATCGTGCGTGATGGTGAAGGGGTTAGCAAATTTGTAACTATCAACATTGAGGGCGCCACCAATGAAGATCAAGCGCGTCATATAGGGCGTACTATTGCCGTTTCACCACTGGTAAAAACGGCCTTTGCCGGCTCCGATGCCAACTGGGGCCGTATCGTTGCTGCGGCAGGCAATGCCGGCATTGATTTTGATGCGGCCGCTGTCTCACTGCGCTGCGATGATGTGGTGATGCTGGAGAGAGGCATCCTGCATGCAGATTACCGTGATGAGCTGGGAATGGCTGTATTCGCCAAACCAGAATTTTCAATCACGCTGGACCTAGGCATGGGCGATAGCGTAGCGACTGTATGGACAGGTGATCTTACCCATGGCTATATCACCATCAATGCAGAGTACCGAAGTTGAAAGAACAGGCCATTGCTCTGCTTGCACTCTTCAATAGCTGTGGCCAACTACTGCTACTGAAAAGGGCTAAGGAACAACACTGCGGTGGCCTATGGTCTTTCCCCGGCGGCAAGATCGAGCAGGGAGAAGCGCCGCTGGCAGCCGCTATACGTGAACTAAAAGAAGAAACAGGACTAACCGCTGATGACTACCGCCTACTCACTCAACAGAGCTTTACCTATCCCGATCGCCTGCTCCACTTTCACCTATTTTCCACTCGCTGCCTTGATCTCTCTGGCCTAAACTGTGAATCACCCCACAGATGGATTTATCCCAAGCAGCTGTCCCAATACCCCATGCCTGATGCCAACAGAGAGCTCTGCAAAATCGTGCAAACTGCCTCCCTCCAACCAACTACAGCATATCAAGCAGTAACGATAAAACATGAATGCTCTATTTGACTTAGGCATTGTAAATAGGCATCCTTCATACAACCCCAAAAGTAGTTGACACTTTTTTCAAAAAACAATTTTTGCCAATAGGATGGACCGATCATCAAAAGATGATTTAAAAAGAAAAAAAGGCATCCTTCACCAACTATAAAAAATAGTTGACGCTCTACGTTACCTCACAGCTGAAAGATACCTCTTTATCTTCCGTCGGCCGGATGAATAATGGGCGTTTTCATTGATCCCCTCACCCAAGCCCTCTCCCTGAGGGAGAGGGTATTGCTC
>JAUZRH010000006.1 GCA_030950555.1 Mariprofundus sp.
TAAAGAATCAGCCACTTTTTAAAAGCAATATGACTACCTATCGCGCCCATTCAGGGCTTGCTTATGCGCCAAACTCTTCGCCTTGAAGACGAACTTCTATCCTACGCAGCTTGGGACACTTTATTATTTCCGTGACCCTAATACTTAAATCACCTTACCATGCGTAGAGATGTGTATTGTTGTCCCGTCTTAAAAAGGAAGCCGCTTTTTCGCCTTGAAACTCAGGCTAACTTATTATCAGCCACATGGTAATTTGGATCTTCTGACATGTTGATTTCGACTAAATCAGCAGCGGTGGTTAGCAAGCTATGACACTCAGGACTGAGGTGGGTTAAGTGTAATTTTTTACCTTCTTTTTTATAGCGTTCTGCTAGGTGGTCTAGGGCATCAATGGCTGAGTGGTCGGCAACACGAGACATGGCAAAGTCGATAAAAACAGTATCGGGATCATTGCTCGGGTCAAAAAGGGTGCTGAAGCGATGTGTGGAAGCAAAAAATAGCGGGCCGTGTAGTCGGTAGATGCGTGAGCCATCCGCTTGATCTTCGCGGATTGTGTAGATGTGACGCGCCTGTTTCCATGAAAAGACCAATGCTGAGGCAATCACACCGATAATGACGGCGGTTGCTAGGTCGGTGAATACGGTGACTGTGGCAACCAGTATTACCACAAACGTATCCTCTTTTGGTACTTTGTTCAGCAGATTAAAAGTGCCCCATTCAAAAGTACCAATCACCACCATAAACATTAAGCCAACCAAGGCAGCAACAGGAACCAGTGCGATCAGGTCAGAGCCAAACATAATAAAAAACAGCAGAAACAGGGCGGCGGCAATACCAGATAGATTACGCAGTCCACCAGATGATACATTAATCATTGTTTGGCCGATCATTGCACAGCCGCCCATACCACCAAAAAAACCATTAATGGTATTGCCTAGGCCCTGACCGATCGAAACGCGGTTGCCTTGGCCACGTGAGGCCGTCATCTCGTCGACTACCGTCATTGTTAACAATGATTCAATGAGGCCAACACCGGCTAAAATAAAGGCAAAGGGGAGGATGATCCACACTGTCTCGAGTGTGAAGGGGACGGATGGCATGTGAAAAAGGGGGAAGCCGCCACTGATATCAGCAATGTCACCTACAGATTTCGTCTCTAAGCCACCAAAAATAACGATTAAACTGATAGTGATAATAGCAGCTAATCCGGCCGGTAGTGCACGTGTAATCTTTGGTAGAAAGTACATGATTGCCATGGTTAAGCCTACTAATGCAAGCATGATAAACATGGCTGAGCCTGAGAGCCAGTGCATGATGCCATCCGAACCGATGCTCTTAAATTGCTCCATCTGGGCGAGAAATATGACAATGGCCAGTCCGTTAACAAAACCTATCATGACCGGATAGGGGACCATGCGGATGTATTTACCAAATTTGGCACCGCCAAAAGCGATCTGTAATAGGCCGGTTAAGACCATGGTGGCAAAGAGATACTCTACACCATGGAGTGAAACTAGGGCGACCATCACTACCGCCATGGAGCCCGTGGCACCGGAGATCATGCCCGGACGACCACCTACCAAGGAAGTGACAATACCCATTAAAAAGGCGCCATACAGGCCCACCAATGGGTTGACGCCGGCAACAAAGGCAAAGGCAACAGCCTCGGGCACAAGCGCAAAAGCAACGGTTAAGCCGGATAGAATATCATCTTTAGAGCGGGCAGCATGATCGTAATAGAGTTGGTACATCAAGTCTCCTGATTGTGTGGCGGAGGCGGCATGCTAGGGCTCTATATCTATCATACAAGCTGTCGTTTTATTTTGACTGTTTAGGCAGAAGGCTGTTGTAGATTTAGGCTTCCCTTTTAAGAAGGGACAACTGCAATGACAAATATTACGAGATGCTTTTGGTTATAATGTTTTTTATCCAACAAGCTGTTTGACCTCAATTCCCATAGTCTCCCGACCTAAGGGCCGCGGAAAGAATAAATCATCCAATTCTGCTGGTCTATAAGTCCGCATTCTACGTTGCAGAAACAGTTACATAGGCCCAGCTATGCGCCTGTTTCTGCGCCTTGAATCCAAACTTCTATCCTGCGCACCTTTTGGATGTTTTATTATTTCCGAGGCCCTAACCCTTACGGCCATATAGTCAGAGACTCCCTGCCCTTGCCGTCATTTCACTGCAATAGACCGTCATTCCCGAAGGTTTAGTCGGGAATCCATATCAATAAAATGCTCTGCTTGATTGTAAGACCAATTGATTCCCGCTCCACGTTTTCGCGGGGGTCGGTTCTCCACAGGGATGACGGGCGTGATGCTTAAATCACCTTACCATGCGTAGAGGGAATCAATAAAAAACGACTATGATTAATCCGGATTAAGGGCCACGGAAAGAATAAAGCATCCAGGTTATGCGCAGGATAGAAGTTGGATTCAAGGCGCCAAATCAAGCGCATAAGCAAGCCCTGAATGGGCGCGATAGCCTACTGCCTTTAGTCGTCACTCTGTGGCAACACAGAATGCAGACTTATAGACCAGCACGTGGATGATTTATTCTTTCCGCGGGCCTAAGGAAGATGAAGGGGTCTCTTTCAGCTATAAGGTGACGGAGAGTGTTAACTATGGATGCCTGTTTTACGGATGTTATTGAGCGGTGGAAGGAGGACCTTAGCCGCGTTTTGTACACAAACTAGCGGGGCTAAAGTCCTGCTTCTAACTTTCCGTAACAAAACTGAAATATCGTTATGTTCACCTTTTAACAGTAGTCTGCGCAATAGTCTTATTGTAGTGAAATTTTTCCATTTTTAATAACGGCTGTGTTAGCATCAGTCACAGTAACTTTGCCTACGCCTTTTACATCAATGGTGCACGCGTAACAGATGCTTTGGCGAACTGAGGTGGGGTGGATGGTGGAGCTTGTTGTGCCGCCTTTGCTTGTAATAGTAAGTTTATAGCTTGCGTTGTCTTTGTTTTGCAGGTTAGCAGCCGTCGCCGGTGCGGCAATAAATGCGGCACAAATGATCATTAATAGCCTTTTTTTCATATAAAACTCCTTTTGTAGCCGCTTGTGTTACTTATAGACGTAATCTTTGGATAACGCCACTTTTATACAAGTGAATAGTTTCTATAATAAACATTGTTTGATGTGTACGTAGTCACAAAATGCTTATGATGTAAAAATATATCAAGGTTCCAGAGTCGGGATGTGACTTTAGTTGAACTGATTTTCTTGCCTTTGCTCTGCGTCTTACGGTGAATGGCTTGAATAGTTGGACATTGACAAAAAAATACGGGCCGCCAGAGGCAGCCCGAATAGATGAAGAGGTGCTTAGTTTAGAATACGCAGTTCAACGCGGCGATTAGTAGCGCGTCCTTCTGACGTCTCGTTGCTGGCAATAGGATCAGTTTCGCCATAACCCTTAGAGCTTAGACGTGATGCATCGATATCGTGGTTGATCAAGTAGTCTTTGACGCTAGCAGCTCTGCTCTCTGATAGTTGTAGGTTATATGCAGCAGAACCCCGACTGTCAGTATGGGCCGCTACTTCAACGCGAATGGCTGGATTTTGTCTTAGTGTTGCAGCAGCTTCATTAAGCGTGGTCGTTGAACTGTTTTTCAGATCACTGCTGTTATTGTCAAAATAAACACCCTCTAAGCGAAGGACCTTCGGAATTTGCACAACGACTGGTGCAGGTTTGGCAGCAATAGCTTGTACTTTTGGCTTGCAGGCTTCGATAGCCTCTTTTGCTTTCTCTTCAGCTGAAGCAATTAAATCTGAGTTTTCATCAGGGTGGACGTCTTTTTCGGTGATCTCATGGGCTGCCCAATACAGTGATGCTACAGCTTCAGCCTGTAATTTTGGTGCGCATATCTCAGCGCCAGCAGCTTTTGAGTCGGCAACGGCTTTACGAGCACTGTCCAGAGCACTGCTGTCCATATTCATGTGTGGAGCACAAGCGGCGAGAGATAAGGTGGCTGCTGCAGCTATAACAATACGTTTCATCATTTTGCATCTCCTGCTTTAGCTGCTTCTTCTTCGGCCATTTTGATAAAGCATTTAGCTACACCTAGATCATGCTGGCTTTTTTCAGAGCTTGCAATCATTGCAAATTCACGGGCTAAATGTGCGTGATAGCTGTTGTTTCCCTGAAGTTGATCAGTGATTTTATCACCGCGGTCATCAACGCTGTCAAACAAGCTTGCTTGTGCAGGCAGAGCAAATGCCAGCATCGCAGTTAGCATAAATATAATGCGCATGGGTTCGTTTCTCCTTTGAGTTTCTTTCGCAACTATAATTGTAAAAATGGCAAATATCCAGTTCAATTGGCATCATGAACTGTGTTATGTCATCCTTTTGTTGTGAAGTGTACTGTTTTCAATACTCTATGGTGCGGCGGAACAGCGCGCTTGTCTGTTATGGGTGCTGTATCATTACTTAGAGCCAATTGCAAAACTCTGGGTGGATGAGCGGCAATCCCACTTTGAGTCCATTTTTGAGGTGGAATGAGGTGCATGGTGGTTCCATGGAGCAAACAACAGCGCGGAAATAGGCCAAAGTGGGGCCGCCGATCGCCGCTCACGAGTTTTGCAATTGGCTC
>JAUZRH010000060.1 GCA_030950555.1 Mariprofundus sp.
ATTGGCCTACTTCATCATGTAACTCTCGGGCAATTCTGCGGCGCTCTTGCTCTTGGCTGCAAAGCAGTTCTCTAGCCATGAGTTGATTTTTTTTATACAGTTTTTTTCTAGTCTTCTCTACCTGTTTGGTTCTGATAACCAAGGCGATGGTTTCGGCAATGATATGGAAAAATTGACCTTGATACTGAGATAGTTCATAGCCTTGTTTGAAATGCATGATTAATACGCCTAATATCTGATCGGCAGATTGAATCATGATACATAGAAAGCCGCCCTCTTCTCCTTTATCATGATAAATATAAATCTGTTTATGACTCTTATCGCTATTCTTTTTATGTAGGAGTGTTAATTTATCAGAGATATACGCTTTAATGGAAGCTTTTAACTGCTCTTTAATGGGCGTGGAGCTGCAAAGCAGTTTTAACTTTTGATTATTGTTGATGATAAAGAAAGATGCTGAGGTAAAAGAAGATTTATTTATGCCACTTAAAATGGTTTGTAATGATTTGTTCATTGTTTTTTTTATAGTGATGGGTTTAAGTGCGATGCGTAGGATATGACTTACCACTCGCTGGGCTAGGTTACTCTGCTTAAGTCCACTCTCAGTTATTTTACGTTTTGTGATATCCCAATCGAAAGTGACGCAGTAACTAGTATGGCGATATTCTAAATAGGTGGCCATCACTTTGATGGCGAATCTTTTCCCTTCCTTGTCTTGGTTGATTGTTTTAAAAGGGGCTCTTTTATGAAGGCTTAATCCACTCCAGAATTTACGCCACTCCCCCATTGAAAACAGAGGGTTGATATCAGCAAGGCTCATTTTTAAGAGTGCTTGTCGGCTATAACCTAATGTTTTAGCTCCCATTTTATTGATGTATATGATGTGTGCATCTGAATCAAAATAGGTGATATGGACAGGTGCGTTATCCAGGACATAGGTAGCAAGGTGAAGCTCCTCTTCTGCTTGTTTAGAAATGTTGATTTTATTCTGCAACTCGAATTCATGGGTTCGCATGAGAGGATCTGCTGTCGGAAGAAGTGCTTCTGTGAATGTATCTGTGGATAGAGAGCTTGGCTTAGAAGATATCATTTTTTTACTTTTTTTATTCACATCCCTCTCCCTAAGCCCCTAGTAATACTTTTAGTATAGCATAAACAGTAGGAATTACATCATCTTATCTGATTTTATTAAAGTTGTTTATCTCTATTAGTAAAAAAAACTACACGTTTGCCTATAAAAATTAGTGCTTTATGCCAATTGTTTTGAACCTGCTTCAGGACGAGTCTAGCGAACAAGCAAGGGTAGGAGGTTTATATGTGCAGCGAGGAAACGCTTAAAAAAGCCCATCAACTGGGTCTTCTGTCAATGAAACATCATTCGAGTGAGGCAAATGTTATTCATGCGATTCAATGTGTACAGGGAAGATCACCCTGTTTTACCAGTGACGGTCGTTATGGCTGTGACAAAAGGTGTGAATGGCAGATGCTATGCCGAGGAACAAACACCCAAAAGTTTCATCTCTCCCAATAAAGTATAGCCGAGATCAATAGAGATGAACCTGTTGTGGCTTCTTTTTAGAAAGATAACGCTTCAGGCATATTGTTGAAGATGAAATAACGCTTAATCCAGATAGGATTTATTTGATAGAAAACTGCGTGCGATGAATGGTATTGAGGTCGCAGAATAGGTTGTGCTAGAGCAAGATATCCTTGTTAAATACACGGATCGTTAGACGTTACAAAATATAAGCAAAGCAACAAGGGGAATAAAATGAGCCAACCATGTAAACGATTACTGCTAGTTGATGATGACCATACGATTCGAATGACAATGGGTGCTATGATGAAGTTAGTTGGCTTTGATGTGCTTTATGCAGAAAATGGAAAAAAAGGACTAAGTTTATTTCAGCAGCAACATGGGCTCATTGACCTGATTATCACGGATGTCTGTATGCCAGAAATGAATGGGATTGATATGATCCGTGCAATTCGTATGCAAGATAAAGTCGTTCCCATTATTGTGATTACAGGTTTTGCTGAATCAGAGCTACTTGATCAGATTGAATTTAACAACGCAACGCTTTTTGAAAAACCGATTCATTTTAAATCCATAATCACGCATATTGAGTTACTGCACTTCAAACATAAGCAAGCCCATTTGAAGTCACCTACAGTTTCAGTGCCCATTGCTGCACCATAACCAGTAAAGCATCACCTTTAATATTTGGCTTCCCTTTTAAGACGGGACATCTGCCATGACAAAGATTACGAGGTGCTTTTGGTTATAGTATTTTTTATTCAATAAACTATTTGACCGCAATCCCCATAGTATCCCGACCTAAGGGCCGCGGAAAGAATAAATCATCCACGTGCTGGTCTATAAGTCCGCATTCTGCGTTGCCACAGAGTTACAATGAAAGGCAGTCGTCTATCGCGCCTATTCAAGGCTTGCTTATGCGCCAGATTCAACGCCTTGAATCCAAGTTTTTATCCCACGCATAACTTGGATACTTTATTACTTCCGTGGGCCTTAAACATATAAAAACTGGAACATCGAGTTTAATATCCGCAGTAAAGTATCAGCTTCTATATTTACATGGCTGTATTGTATTTACTCTCGTTGTGCTGCGATACTACCTTCACCTCGTTTATCTGAAATACCGGTAACAATGTTGCTCTTTCTATTCCATTCAATCGCTTGCATATTACCATAGGTTCGTTTCATTGGGGATAAGCGGTGACCGCGTTTTTTTAACACCTCGATCTCTTTAGCTGTGAAAGCCCCCTGTTCATATTGTACCATATCGGGTAAAAATTGGTGATGAAACCGGGCTGCATTGAGCCAGTTAGCTGGTGCTGTTTCATTGAACATAAAACCAATCGATGCGAGCATGACCATGGAAATAATGCGTGAGCCACCGGGTGTGCCAACGATAAAAGTGCGATCAGGGCCGATAACAAAGCTTGGCGTCATTGAGGAGAGCATCCGTTTACCCGGCGCTACAGCGTTGGCTTCTCCCTGTACAAGGCCATAGGCGTTGGCTTTACCAGGACGCGTGGCAAAGTCATCCATCTCATCATTTAACAGGATGCCGGTAGAGGGCGAAACATAGCCGGAGCCAAAGCCGTAATTGATTGAAAGCGTGGCAGAGACCATATTGCCCTGCTGATCAATAACGGAAAAGTGGGTGGTATCAACACTAGCCCCAATCGGTTCGGCAAAGCCCTGTAATTTTTTAGAAGGTGTCGCCTGCTGCATGGAGATCGATGCGCGCAGCTGTTGTAGACGTGAGGAATCCAAGTAATCCTTAGGAATAGTTACAAAGTCGCGGTCGCCCAGATATTGGTTGCGATCACGGTAGGCGCGCTTCATCACCTCAATAAGTAAGTGATCACGGTCAACCTGGTTCAAGGCATGTAGATGATCCTTTTTTAACTGAGTAAAAATATGAGCTAGCGTCAAACCACCCGATGAGGGAAGCGCTGCGCTGATAAAATGAAAGCCCTGAAAGTCAAAACGCACAGGTTCACGCTCAATAGCCCGATAATTGGCCATATCAGGAAGCCGGATCAACCCTCCATCATGTTGCAAATCGGCAACCATGCGTCCAGCAGTCTCGCCACGATAAAACTCTTCCGCACCACCACGTCCGAAACGGCTTAAAGTATCTGCCAGTGCCGGTTGGCGAATTAACGCCCCCTCTTTTTTGGCAAAAATAGCCGTAGCACTCTGATTAAATACCTTGCTTCGCCACTGAATCATGGAAGCTAGACGTGGGCTGACATGAAACCCCTTACGAGCCAGGAGAATGGCTGGAGCGGTCACAGTGGAGCGTTCAAGCTTGCCATAATGGCTGACCAGACGCTCCACTCCGGCTGCCAGCCCCGGCACGCCCGCTGACTGCGGCCCGTTGATGCTCGATTGCGTCTGATAAACTTCACCATGGCCCGCTAATGTAGGCGAGCTCTCGCGCGCATCAATCATGACATAGCGCTTCTCCTTGGCGATATAGAGCAGAAAAAAGCCACCACCACCAATACCCGAGGAGCCAGGTTCAACCACACCGAGTGCCAAAGCAGTAGCAGCCGCGGCATCAAAGGCGTTACCGCCCTGTTTGAGTATGGCTAATCCGGCCTGGCTTGCCAGTGGGTGAGCTGAAACCACCATGCTGCTCGCCGGTGTTACCGCCCATAAGCTATGTGGAAAGCAGAAGAGCAATAGTATAAATATTTTTTTCATGGCGATAAATGACCTCTATTAAATAACTGCAGATGTTACACAGTTGTTCTTCCGTAACAAATCTCTAAATACTTGACCGTCATGGTTTGGGGGTGGGACTATAGTCCCGCAAGCCTTTGATCTTGCTATCCGCTATCGGGGGACAGTTTACTTAATTTTGCAAGCATGGTATGCCTTTGTCGCCATTTCAGAAGCTTGAATCGGGAATCCATTTGGTGAAGAATCTAATTGATAACAATGGATTCCCGTCTTCACGGGAATGACGAGACAAAGCAAGAGAAACACCCCCCGCCCGTCATTCCCGAGGGTTGAATCGGGAATCCACACCAAAAAGAGCGCTCTGCTTGATTGGAGAGAAAGCAGTCAGGTCTTCTACTGTTGCATCTTGTGGTAACGCACGCGGTTTTTTTGTCTTTAATAGGTAAACTGTCCCCGTATTGTGTGAGGCCATTTGTTGCAGAGTGTGATTGATAACAATGGATTCCCGTCTTCACGGGAATGACGCGAAAAGATATTTTCAAGCTTGAATCACTATAGCGCGACTAAGGGCCGCGGAAAGAATAAATCATCCACGTGCTGGTCTATAAGTCCGCATTCTGCGTTGCCACAGAGTTACTAATAAAGGCAGTAGGCTATCGCGCCCATTCAGGGCTTGCTTATGCGCTTGATTTGGCGCCTTGAATCCAACAACTATCCTGCGCATTATCTGGATACTTTATTCTTTCCGTGGCCCTAAGGTCGTGCTCCGATATTCAGGTGGCTAGGAGGTGAGCAGGCGGTGAATACCGGTCGGTAGTGCCAGCGAACGAATATCTCTGACCCATTGTCCGTGGCCGGTGGGTAGCGTGGTTAGGAGGTTGATGTAGAGATGAATGCGCCGATGCGTCAACTGATGTATATGTGAGGGTTTCTGCTTGGGTTTTTTATCCAATTCTCTGATCGGTGGTGTCCAGAGGCCAGCCCAAATCCCCTTGTCAGGGCGCTGAATAAGCCAGATACCGCGCTCTGGGCAGCGATGCATATCGACCTGCCAATAGAGATTTTGCACGGCGACGGGTTTCTTCTTTTCTGCAAGTATGTCAACGTGAAAAGCGGCCCGGCAGTGGGGTGCAACGGGGCAGAGCGCACACTCAGGCTTGGATGCTGAGCAGTGTGTTGCGCCTAACTCCATCATCGCCTGATTCCAGTTGGCTGCATGGCTCGCTTGGTTGATAGCGCTTTGGGCCCACTCCCAGAGCTGTTTTTCTAAGGCTTCCGGTTTTTGATGCCAGCGTTTTAAAACACGTTTAACATTGCCATCGAGTACTGGTGTGCGTTGATCGAAACAGAAAGAACTTATGGCACCAGCGGTTGAGCGACCAATACCCGATAACGAGAGGATGGCATTAAAATCGGATGGAAAGTGACCAGAAAATATTTCTGTGATACGAATGGCGCTTTGATGAATGAAACGGGCACGGCGGTAGTAACCCAATCCCTCCCAGGCTTTTAAAACATCATCTAGTGGCGCTTCTGCCAGGGAAGCTATGGTCGGGAAGGTGTGAAACCACTGTCTGTAGCGTGGTAATACTGTTTTTACCTGTGTTTGTTGCAACATGATTTCAGAGATCCAGATATGGTAAGGATCAGAGGTATGGCGCCAAGGAAGGTCTCGTCTATGTTGAGCATACCAATGTAATAGTGTTTTACATCGGATGGAAGACAAGTCGATCCTCAACTACTTCAAAAGTAAGGTAAAAACTGACCCGGTCTAGTCCCCAAGAGGTAGGTAATACCTTGAATGGTGCAGCGGCATTGATCGCTTCCACGGCGCTATCGTTGATCTGAGCAATGGGGCTGGGGTGTAATATCTCTACACCGACAAGGTCGCCGTTGTGATCAATGGTCAGTTTAATCAGGGAGCGTCTAGCATTGTCTCCGAATTTATCATAATTAGCCTGGCCGGGGCGCCATTGCTCTTCGAGTGCTCGCACCAGTGATTGTGCATAGGGAGCGTATTTAGCCTCTTTGGTATTGATCGGTATGTCCGCTTCCCGACTGAGCGTTTGCTTCATTTGTCGTTCACGTTGAAAATCACGTGAGAGCTGCGATAGAGCCATGGCTGATGGCATAAGGTTAGAAATAGGCACCTGCTTCAGTGGTTTTATATTTTTTTGCTTTTTCACATGTTTTGTTTTTTTGCGTGGTTTAGTGCGGTGATCCGGTGCTGGTCCTTGCTTGGCGATCATGGCTGCTCTTTTTTGTTTTACAGGAGGGGATGGTGGTTTCACTAAGCGCTGCTGAGGTGGCGCTGGTTTGGCTTGTCTATGCTGGCCACTCAAGGGGGCTTTGGCTCTACGGGTCATGCGGTCGGCTGCCTGTTTACTGCCACCGGTGGCATTGCGATTAGCGATAGTTTTCGCCTCT
Source organism: Mariprofundus sp. (assembly GCA_030950555.1). Classification (GTDB taxonomy): domain Bacteria; phylum Pseudomonadota; class Zetaproteobacteria; order Mariprofundales; family Mariprofundaceae; genus Mariprofundus. The sequence continues at coordinate 6,647 of JAUZRH010000060.1, forward strand.
TTCGGCGTTTTTTTGTTCACTTTCTTTTTTTCATCGAGCAGAACAACGTCCATAATCTGAGGTATATTCTTTTGTTCTAACTGTTTTTCGCTGTAATTCACACCGATCCATAGAGCCAGTAGCAGATGTACAGCAATAGATGCGCTGAGCGCGAGGCCAAAGCGGCGTTTTTGGGGTTTACTATATTTCATGGTAATCGTGCGGCAATATACATTGCTAGTGCCCCATTTAGCCAGCCACTAATCGTTGAGAGCAATAATAGTGGTGGTAGGGCATAATAGAGCGCGCTCTGTTGAATAAAAAGTGTCTCGACAGTTATAAACTGAGCAAGCATATGAGCGACAGCTGCAAGCAGGCTAATGCCGATCAAACTGACGGCTGGCTGATAACGCCAAGCGATAATCATCACTGTAGCCGCGCTGATCGCTCCGGCCATGCTCATAACAAATGTTGGCGTAAAGAGTGTACCTATAAAAAAAGCACCAACGATCACGCGAGTGATGGCCAACAGCACGGCCGCTTTGGGTCCCATCCAAAGAAGTGTTAACAATGTCACTAAATTCGCTAAGCCGGGTTTAAACCATGGGCCGAGGCTGGGTAAGGAGGCTTCAAACAGGTGCAGGCCAATGGCTAACATCAATAGAGCCAGCCAACGAGCCTGTTTATCAAGTTCATGCAGTGAAGGTCTTGTTAGGATCATCATTTACTCGGCAATGGCATCAAACTGCGTATCAGAACGGCCACGAATAGTAACTAATATTTGATTAGGAACGCAGGCAATCATATCGCCACTATGGCGATGGGCGCCACTAAGTACACACTGCTGAGTTATACAGGGGGAAGAGGTGATACGTGCACCTTGTTGATCAATCGTGATTTCGGAAATACCCAGCTTACCCATTGCTTCAAAATGAATGGAGGCCTGGCCAGTTTGGGGGAGAGGGTAAGTAGCGAGCAGCGTTTTATTATAATAGATCGCAGCTTGTGCAGGCCCAGAAGCCATTAAAGCGTGAATAAAAAGCCAGGCGACTGCAATCAGCGTTAGGCAGGATAGCAGAATGATACGATCAGCCCATGTACCTGTGAGGGTATGGAGACTATTTTTTCGCATTGGCTTCTCTGAGAGTCGGCATGGGGCAATAGTAACAGCAGATGCAGCTTTGAAGCCAATACTCACGCAATAATTTTGTTCATAGAGCCCTTGCAACACGCGAGGTGGGGTCGTCAATTGCCGCTCATGGGTGTTGCCAGTGGCTTATTGATTGATTATCTTGTGATGATATCATTCGTATGATCAATGAATAAACTGATGAGCCACGTGCAAAACTCTGGGTGGATGAGTAACAATTCCACTTCGAGCGCAACTTAGGATGGAATGAAGGGCATGGTGGTTGCATACGCTGAACGTAGCCTAGAAATGCGCCGGAGTGGGGCAGTTAATCGCCGCTCATGGGTTTTGCAAGTGGCTCTTATGGTTGTATAGGAGAGTTATGATGCTCGAATCTTTAAATATAGCGAAATTACTGGATGTGTATGCAATACCGTGGGGTATTAAGATAGCCGCTGCTCTTGCCATTTTTGTGCTGGGTCGCTGGGTTGCCCGTATGATCTTGAAAGTGGTTGATAAGCTGCTGAATAAGGCTGGTATGGATGTTATGCTGGTAAATTTTGTGCACTCTATTGTCAATGCACTGTTGCTCCTGTTTATTGTGATTGCATCCCTTGATCAACTGGGAGTGAATACCACTTCATTTATTGCCTTGATTGGTGCTGCTGGTCTGGCTGTTGGTTTGGCTTTGCAAGGCTCACTGCAGAATTTTGCCTCTGGAGTGCTGCTGATTGTATTTCGTCCATTTAATGTGGGTCACTTTATTGAAGCCGGTGGTACAGCTGGTGTGGTGGAAGAGATCGGTATTTTTAGCACGCGTATGAAAACAGGTGATAATCGTGAAATTATAGTACCCAATGGTGCGATTTATGGTGGAACTATTATCAATAACTCAGCTCGTGATACGCGCCGTATCGATATGGTTTTTGGTATAGGTTATGGTGATGATATTAAAAAAGCCAAAGAGGTGATGCAATCGATTCTTGATGCAGATGCACGCATTCTCAAAGAGCCTGTAGCACTTATTGCTGTGGCAGAACTGGCCGACTCCAGTGTGAATTTTGCCGTACGTCCATGGGTCAACTCCGGTGATTACTGGGGTGTGAAATTTGCTGTGACGGAAAAAATAAAGCTGGCTTTTGATGACGCTGGCATCTCTATTCCCTATCCACAGATGGATCTACATATCGATAAACCTGAATCATAAGCCTGTTGTAAAAGGCCTAAGGGCCTCGGAAATAATAAAACATCCAAAAGGTGCGCAGGATAGTTGTTGAATTCAAGGCGCAGAAACAGGCGCATAGCTGGGCCTATGTAACTGTTTCTGCAACGTAGAAGGCGAGCTTATAGACCAGCACGTGGATGTTTTATTATTTCCACGGCCCTTAGACTGCCCGAAGCAATCAGACATGGTTTTGCTTGTTTGGCTAACCCTATCGCTAAGCGGGAGCGCCGCTCGAGATACCGCATGCTTGAATTACGCTATCGGTTGGCTCGTGGAAAAAGCAGAAAAATTTAAAGAAAATATTACGATGGAGGTTTAACGATGACAAAAAAAGCTGCAATGGACGGTTTTTGTGCTTGGGATGGTGATACGCTGGTGCTTAATATTCTTGGCACGCCGAGTGCGAAAAAGGATGCCATCGGTAAAGCACGAGGTAATCAGCTCAAGGTAAGCGTCAAGGCTGCCCCGGTCAGAGGGCGTGCCACTGATTACATGGTTCAATTTCTGGCGAAAAAATTCGGCGTATCCACGGATGATATTGAAGTGGTATTCGGTCGCATGAATGTTAATAAACAAGTGCGCATCCACGCGCCGCAGAAGCTGCCTACAATCATCAGTAAATATATGGCAAAAGAAGAGGGAAATAAATAGCTGGCCGAGAATGAGATTAAGGTGCGAGCTATTGAGCTGTCTCTCAGATTTGTGCCAAGCGGTTTGTTAGATGGATGTTAGTCAACGATATCGTCACCCGTCATGACAATATATTCATAGTTACCTGTTCCACATTTTCTCTCCAGTTGGGCCACAATTCTCTTTGCTTGAGCGGGTGATTCACTTGGGCCTCGAATATAAAAAGGCTTGCCATTGTCGCCATATGTATAGGAGACCGGGCTTGATGCAGCATCAATATTGCCAAATATTCCTTTTGCATTTTTATAGTCCGGGTGAGGTGAAAAGCCCAGTTCATGAGCGTAAAGAACAGCACCTTCGATAAGCGCCCTGACACATGACGGTAGGACGTTCTTCACTGGCCCGAAAATCTCAATGATTTGTGCTTTGATCGTATGTTCGTACTCATACTCGCTTGAAGTTCTAAAAAAAGCATCTTTTACACCCAAACAGTAGATGTCCGCCAGGAACATGCATAACACAAGATTGCCATCGGCTTTGCGCCGTGAAATAATAACATGGCCTATGCCTTGATCGAATAGTGCGTCTGGTACCAAACATTCATGAATAGGAAGCTCGGCATAGCTGGATGCTTGATTTCGCAGTTGAGCCGCTTGACTTGATAGTTTTTTGGTTTGCTGTCTCTTTTTATTTTTTTTCCCCAGTTTCTTCTGTTTCTGCTTTTCAGTTAATGCCATCTTCTAAACCTCTATATCTTTCTTGGACATATGGCGCCGTGTTAACAGGAGCCGGGACCAATTGTTTGTTTTACAGTAACTACTCAGCACCCCACACAAAAATGATTGTAACTGCTCAGGTCGCTCCTGATTTGTTCGAGTTCAAGGAAGAAATACGTAGTGTGCTCCTGCACTTGAGTATTTTTGACGCAGAAATCGGG
>JAUZRH010000061.1 GCA_030950555.1 Mariprofundus sp.
ACATAGGACAGGTGGCAAGAAAAAAGCCAGCAATCATAACGATTACTGGCTCTCTCTGGACTTGATTGAACTACTAAATGGTACCGAAGGCCGGACTCGAACCGGCACGTCCTTGCGGACAAAGGATTTTGAATCCTTCACGTCTACCAATTCCATCACTCCGGCATAATATGATGTTCAGCAACGGCGCGAATCATTGCTATCGAGCTTGCGCATGTCAAGCGTTGAGGTGGTGGCCTCGTTATATTTATGTAGCTTGCGCGCATGAATAACTCTATTAACACTATTGCACAGAATATTATTGATGAACTTAGCCCCTTAAAAGGGGTGCGCGTGATTGCCGCGATGAGCGGGGGTGTGGATTCATCGGTGATGGCGGTGCTGCTGAAAGAGGCCGGGTTGGATGTGGTCGGTGTATTTCTCAATGTATGGGATTATTCACGCGATGAGGTTAATCGGCATGGCTCATGTTGCTCACTTGAAGACTCTTATGATGCCAGACGAGTAGCTGATCATATTGGCATTCCTTTTTACGCGATGGATATGCGTAAAGAGTTTCGTCGTGATGTGATCGATCCATTTATTGCTGACTATGAAACTGGCCGCACGCCCAATCCCTGCGAACGCTGTAATCGTTTTGTGAAGTTTGGCGCGCTCCTTGAAACAGCTGATCAACTGGAAGCCTCTTTTATTGCGACAGGCCATTATGTGCAGCGACGCGATGATGAGCATGGTCTACACTTATTTAAAGGTAATGATGCACACAAAGATCAAAGTTATTTTCTGGCAACGACCAATAGAGAGCAAGCGAAACGCATTCTTTTTCCTGTCGGTGGGCTAGAGAAGAACGATACGCGTCGATTGGCTCACCATTATGCGTTGCCAACAGCGGATAAACACGAAAGTCAGGATATCTGCTTTATACCGGCAGGTGATCGAATCGCTTTTTTAAAGAGGGAAGGGGCAAAGTCAGGTTTTAGAGAAGGGGATATTGTAAGTCAGGATGGTGCGTTGTTGGGGCGTCATCAGGGCATTGCTCATTACACATTAGGTCAGCGTAAGGGGCTTGGTCTTCCCGATGGCCCGTGGCATGTTGTCAGTTTGGATGGTGTAACAGCACGTGTTGTAGTGGCTCACCCTGAAGATGCAATGATTCGTTCTGTGGATGTGGGTGGGATTGTTTGGATTCGGACGCCATGTGAGGGTGAGCTTGTAACGGCTAAGGTGCGTTATCAGATGCAACCGGCTATTTGCACGCTGGAGGCGAGTGACGAAGGATTAAAGGTGCGTTTTGATAGTCCACAAAAGCCAAGTGCGCCAGGTCAGGTTGCGGCTTTCTACAGTGGAGATGAACTGTTAGGTGGTGGTATTGTTTCTCGCGTGGGGTAGTTTTTAATGACAATGTGGGGCATCATCCACCAACCATGAAAAATAGTTGACGCTTTAGGGCCACGGAAAGAATAAAGAGCCAATTGCAAAACTCTGGGTGGATGGGCGGCAATCCCACTTTGAGTCCATTTTTGAGGTGGAATGAGGTGCATGGTGGTTCCATGGAGCAAACAACAGCGCGGGTTGGGCCAAAGTGGGGCCGCCGATCGCCGCTCACGAGTTTTGCAATTGGCTCTAAAGTATCCAGATTATGCTCAGGATAGTAGTTGGATTCAAGGCGCCAAATCAAGCGCATAAGCAAGCCCTGAATGAGCGCGATAGCCTGCTGCCTTTAGTAGTAACTCTGTGGCAACGCAGAATGCGGACTTATAGACCAGCACGTGGATGATTTATTCTTTCCGCGGCCCTTACCTCACAGCTGAAAAATATCTCTTTATCTTTCGTAAGCCGGATGAATCATGGGCGTTTTTTATCGATTCCCTCACCCAAGCCCTCTCCCTCCGGGAGAAGGTTGGGGTGAGGGAATCGACTATTTGGCGAAACTGGGCTTTCCTTTTAAGGGGGGAAATAGCTGCAATTACAAATACTTCGTGATGTTTTTGAGTATAGTTATTCTTTTATTCAGCAAGCTGCTTCATGCGCGACTGAAGTCGCACCCCCAAGGGTAATGCCTGGCCGCCATGGTTCTGGGCGTGGAACTCTTTTTTTATCAATGCTCTGCTATGCGTTCCCGCCCCACGCCTTTGCGGGGGCAGGTTCTCTGAGGGAATGACGTACATCATACTTGAGTCACTATAGCTGGTGAAGGAAATCTGAAGCTGCTGCTTAATACAGGGGGGAGTTGTGAAGGGCGTGATCTGAGTATGAAAAAGGAGTATTGATATTTTAGTCATAAAAAAAAGGGAGACGTCATCTAGCTGACATCTCCCTTTTGGCTACTTAAATGATTTAGGCAAGGACATCTATTTTTGTTGTTTCAGGCTTTTGGGTCTGTAAATTGACAGGACGTTGTTGTTCTACAGCTTCATTGTCAGCGACAGTTTCAGTTGCTTCACTGTCTGTTGATTGCGGTGCACTTACTGCTACGTTCACAGCGGAGCTATTGTGAGCCTGAGCACTTGCTAGTTGCTTAGCTTCAGATGATAGTTGAACAGTATCTGTGGCTTTTCTTGATTGCTCAGATTGACTGGTGATGTTCTGCTGAGATTGACGCAGATTGGTGAAATCAGTTGATGCAATAGGGGTTGTGGATGCTGGCAAAATGATCATAAATCTCTCCTGTTTAAATATTAGCGCCTATCAGACATCATGTCAAAGGTGCTATGATTATTGCGGAGGAGTCCATGTACCACCGATAAATTTGCTTGTTAAATAAGTCTATCGCAGAACTGCATGCAGACTTTAGCCCGAAGTTAAAAATAATTCTTTTTATACACTCAGCTCGTCAGCTGATAGGATTGGCTGATGTCAAATACACCCATAGAATTTATTAATACTGCAGAACAGTTGAATAAGGCGGCACCGCTTATGGGTGCCTGTTCTGTTTTGTGTGTGGATACCGAGTTTCATCGTGAATCCACCTATTATCCGGAATTTGCTCTTCTGCAGATTTACGGTAACCAGCAATGCTGGGTTATTGATCCTATTACATTGGATGATATGTCGCCGGTCTGGGAAATTATGACCAATCCGAATATCATCAAGGTCTTCCATGCCGCGAGACAAGATGTAGAGATTATATTTAAAGAGGCGGGTGGCTTGCCGCTACCGCTGTTTGATACCCAAGTGGCAGCAGCGCTGCTGGGTTATGGACAGCAGGTGGGTTTTGGTAATCTGGTTCAACGCGTTACCAAAAAATTACTACCTAAAGGTGAATCATTTACTGATTGGAAAGCGCGACCACTTACGGCCAAGCAGATGGAGTATGCTGCTGATGATGTGATCTGGTTAATGCCTGTTTATCAGCATCTAAAAGAGCGACTAGAGGCTGCTAAACGTACGCAGTGGTTGCAAGAAGAACAGTTGAGTCTTACTTCAGTATCAACGTACCAACCGGATGAAGGTGATGCTGTTTGGCGTGTTAAAGGTGCTCATCGGATTAAAGGACGCCATCTGGTTATTTTGCGAGAGATGGCAGCATGGCGTGAACGTAGTGCACAGAAAAGAGATATTCCCCGCCGTCGTATGATTGCTGATGAACCGATGTTGGAGTTGGCACGTCGGGAGCATTTGAGTTTGGAAGGGATGCCGCGTATTAGAGGCCTCAATGCTGGTTTTATTAAGCGTTTTGGTGGTGAGCTTGTTGAATGCTGGAAACGAGGTATGGCGGTTCCTGAAGAGCTTTGGCCAAAGGTAGAGGTGCGTAAAAGTAATACATCCGGTACCGATCTGCGCTTGGAAATGTTGGGTACGCTGGTTCGCTTGAAGGCCGAAGAGGGAGAAATTTCGACTACAATTCTGGCAAGTAAATCTGACCTTTCGGCGCTAGCTTCTTGGGGTTACCGTTGCAAAGGCGAGCCACCTGAGGTCGATTGTTTGCATGGTTGGCGTTATGACTTAGTCGGTCATGATGTGCTTCGTTTGTTACGTGGAGAAATATGTCTGCATATTAGCCGTAAATCAGGTTTGCCTGAAATTGCTAGTTATGAGCAGTAGTATGATTCAATGTTACTCTATTGATGCGCTTTCGGCATCGGGTGATAAGGCTTGGCGGTTACAGCTTGATGATAGCTGGCGAGTGGCTGTTTATGGCGAAGCCCTGCAAGAAAATGATGCCCGTATCACTGACAATGGGAAAGCTGAGTTCTGGGTTGGACGACGCCTTAAAAAAGATAACAAGCTTGGGCTTACCCCTCAAAAAAAGGCGGGAAAATTCGATTTCTTTATGCGTGGTGTTTTTTCGCATATAGTGATTCATCATCTGCAGCAGGTATCACTTCCAGAGCGTACGCAGATGGAGGCATGTATTGCATCGCTTGTTCCAGGCTCTCCGTGGCTACTTTATCTCGATACTGCTGCTCACTTTCAAGCCGTAGATAGCGCTACGACGGCTATTATCGGAAACCTTGAAATAGCTGTGCGTGGTGAAATTGCCTCCAGTCCTGATTATGTAGGAATAACCGCGGTAGAGAACCAGGCCCGAATGGAGGTCACTTACCGTCAGTTTTTAGCTGGTTGGTTGGAACATTTGAATACCTCAAAAATGAATCTATTTATTCCTGATGTGGAAAAATTAAAAGAGGAAGTTGAATATATTGAAGCGATTGGTAGTTGGCGGCCTGAGACGATGTGAAAAGGGATTCTGTCTCTGCTGTCTATTGAAAAGTACCTCACACCGCTGCCCCACCAGGCGATAGAAATACTTGATTCCACTTGCACTTTGCCTTTGCGGTGAATGATTTTGATGCTGTTAGTTGGGCTGGACCATGCCCATTAATTGTAGCTCAGTTGTCATCCGATATTCACCTGCTTTGAGTTCGGTATCGGCTAAGGATAAGGCTCCAATATGGGTGCGTTGAAGGGACTCAACATGATTGCCAATGGCCACAAACATACGACGCACCTGATGGTAGCGTCCTTCATGCAGCGTTAGGGAGGCTTGCGTTTCTGAATGAATCATTAGCTCGGCAGGTAGGCAGGGGCGCTCATCATTTTCCAACATCAGTGTTCCTGCTGCAAAAATATCTACCTCACGGCCTGTGAGCGATTCGGCTAGCGTGATGAGATAACTTTTACTGATATGTTTTTTTGGGGAGGTTAGCGTGTGGTTGAGTTGACCATTATCGGTGACGATCAATAGGCCGCTAGTTTCCTTATCGAGCCGGCCAACAGGCGAGAAGGGCGGCTTTCTATCCAGCCACCGATCTGGAAAATCGTCATAGATCAATCGGCCACCCTCCTTGCGTGAACAGACGGTTGCTAGGGGCTTGTTATAGATGATTGTCAGGCCATCCGGATGATCCAAAGGCTCTCCTTCGAGTCGTACATCGGCAGGGTTTACTTTTTGTGCTGGGGACGTAGCTGTTTCACCTTGAATGGAGATCCAGCCCTCTTTGATCCAATGGCGGACATCATTTCTAGCGCCATATCCAAGCTTGGATAGTAGCTTATCCAGTCTTTCATACTTAACTTGAGCGCTCATGGAATCTCCTTGGATGGGTTTCTTGAAGCGCCGCATCATGTCGTTTGGGTTCTTCGTCGTCCATTAAAACAGTGGTGTGGCGGTTTTATATGGATGAAGAATGCAGTCGCAATGCTTAATTATAGTGATTCAAGTATGGACTATCCGTCATTCGCGACCGGATCGGTAATGACGAGAAAAGATATCTTCAAGCTTAAATCACTATATTCCACACGGTGAAGAATAACAGTGCGGATTCAAGGCGCACTGTTTGGTGTATGGCATGGCTATGAACTCTGATTAGTATCCTTCCCTTTTTAGTAGTAAAAAAAGTGCTGAGCCACCGAAAACAAGCGATGGCAGCCAAGCGGCAAAAGCAGGATGTATATGGTTGCTGCCTGCAAGTAGATAGCTGGCATTACTGGCTACATAAAATAAAAGGCCTAGTGAGATGGAAAACATCAGCCCTAGTGACGCGCCATTGTTTCGATTGCCGGCATGTAAACAGAGGGCTGCTGCTAGAATGATCATCAATAGCGAGGAGAGTGGCGCTGAAAATTTGCGATGTAGCGTGTAAATATAGTTGTTGGCCTGAAGTCCTGCACGTTTGAGGCTATCGATATAGTGGTAGAGTTCTGATATTTTCATATGGCCAGGTTGGGGAGGGGAAGCTGTTTTAGGGCCACTTGCAGAGCTTATTTTCATACGCTCTACTTTTTCTACATGCATCACTTGCTCAAGAGATGGTGAGCTGATTCTGACTTGTTGAAGCTGCCACTGGCCATTGCTATAGCTTGCTTTAGGGCTATCAATGCGCTGTATCCATTCGCCATCGCTACCAGTTTTTAACATGAGTAGGGAAAATTGTTGGCCACCAAGCGGGGTTAAGCGGAAAAAACGGTGTCCATCTTTGAGCCATTGAACAGTTTGAGTGGCACTTTTTTTATGCTGGATGTGTACGGTTTCAATGTTGTCCAAGCGCTCATTGGTGATCGGTGTGACCCATTCGCCGATGGCAAAGCTGCTTAGTGCTGCGAGTAGGGCGACCGTTGAGAGTGGTACTAATATTTTATTAATACCCAGACCCGCTGCCCGCAGCGCGACAAGCTCCTGATTGCGTGAAAGCTCTATAAGATACACGCTACCACCAATCAGAACAATAATGGGCATAAATTCAGAAAGCATGAAAGGGATTTTTAATAGCATGTATTCGAGCATCATGGAGGGTGTTAGTCCATGACCTAAAAAACGCGCTTTATCGAATGATTCGATAATGACAAAAATAGAGAGAAGGGCTGCCATCGTTATCAGTGAACGACTAAGGCAGCCGGTGAAAATCCATCGAAAAATAACAGGCATGAGCCAAGCCTATGCATTCAGAACAAAGGGTCACGGAAAGAATGATAACAGTTAAAAAAAAGCGGCTGTTATTGATGCTTCTTGTGCATGCCACCCTTAGGGCTGCGGGAAAAAACAAATGATTCACATGCCCATCTATAAATTCGCCTTCTGCGTTGCGCCGAACAGTTAGGGCCGCGGAAACACACATCATCCCATTCTGTTGGTTTAAAAGCTCGCCTTCTGCGTTGCAGCATCAGTCACAAAGTGAGTACATAAGACTATCGCGCCCATTCAGGGCTAGCTTATGCGTCAAAAACTATCGCGTAGCGGGAACGCCGCCACTTGCTTCCCGTGGAGAACCTGCCCCCGCGAAGGCGTGGGGTGGGAATCCATAGGTTTTAGAATCAAAAAGAGCGCTTTGTTTGATGTGGATTCCCGATGCAACCTTCGGGAATGACGGGCAGGTGTCAGCCGAAAGAACCCTATCGCGTAGCGGGAACGCCGCTCCTTGCTTCCCATGGCGTACCTGCCCCCGCGAAGGCGTCGGGTGGGAATCCATAGGTTTTAGAATCAAGCAGAGCGTTTCTGTTGATGTGGATTCCCGATGCAACCTTCGGGAACGCCGCCCAAGCTTCTCGTGGAGAACCTGCCACCGCGAAGGCGTGGGACGGATAATCCATACTTGAATCGGCATCGTTCGCTCATTTTTATTGTAGTTCAGAAGATTAAAATCCGGCATTCTTCATTTACTAGTTTACACATGAAGGCTTTCCACTTAAGCATGAAAAATGCTTCGCCAAATAGTTGATTCCCTCACCCCAACCCTCTCCCGGAGGGAGAGGGTGCAAGAACCTCAGCGTGTAAATGCACTGTGACGTGAGCAACACCCTCTCCCTCAGGGAGAGGGATTGGGTGAGGGGATCAACAAAAAACGCCCGTGATTCATTAGGCTTACGGAAGATGATGAGAAATTTTTTCTCTGTTAAATACAAAACTCAGCAATCTGACGCTCTAAAAATATCAGAGGTCCCAATATCTTTGAATGCTCCATCACATAGTCTTGTTTTAGAATCTCCAAACCTCATAATCAAATGAGAAAATCGACTATTTGGCGAAGCATTTTTCGTCTTAAGAAAAGCCTTCATGTGTAAATCGGAAAATGAAGGATGCCGAATAACGATAAGGAAACATCATATAAACAGTCCATTTGATGGCTGAGCTTGATGGGTGATCAGGATGCAGTTTGAATAAACAGCTATTCTGCACGCCGTGTTGGATGGTTTATGTTAGGGCCGCGGAAAGAATAAATCATCCACGTGCTGGTCTATAAGTCCGCATTCTGCGTTGCCAAAGAGTTACTACTAAAGGCAGTAGGCTATCGCGCCCATTCAGGGCTTGCTTATGCACCAAACCCTTCGCCTTGAAGAGGAACTTCTATCCTGCGCAGCTTGGGACACTTTATTCTTTCCGAGGCCCTTAGGTTGTGATGCGGGGAGTGTGCAAATAGGGTGCGCGACAGTAATAGAGGAGTGAAATGTGAAATATGTTGGAGCCCATACGAGTGCTGCAGGCGGCGTTGAAAATGCACCATTAAGAGCTATGGAGATCGGTGCGAAAGCCTTTGCTCTGTTTACCAAGAATCAGCGACAGTGGGCGGCCAAGCCGCTTACTGAAGAGGGGGTCGCTGCCTTCAGAACGAATCTCGCTAAAGCTGGGATTGCGCCGAAACATGTGCTTCCACATGATAGTTATCTGATTAATTTGGGGCATCCCGAGTTAGAGCCTTTAGAGAAATCACGTCATGCCTTTTTGGATGAGTTACGGCGCTGCGAGCAGCTAGGTTTGCCACTGCTAAATTTTCACCCAGGGTCTCATCTAAAAAAGATGCATGAAGCAGATTGTCTGAAGAGAGTGGCTGAGTCGATTAACTGGGCTTTAGATCAGAGTGAGTCAGTGGTCGCTGTGATTGAAAATACCAGTGGTCAGGGTAGTAACTTAGGTTTTCGCTTTGAGCATCTGGCGGCGATTATTGATGGGGTGGAAGATAAATCACGTGTGGGCGTTTGTCTTGATACATGTCATACCTTCACTGCTGGTTACGATCTGCGCAGCGTTGCGAATTGTGAAGAAACCTTTGCCGAGTTTGATGCTGTGGTTGGCTTTAATTATCTGCGAGGCATGCATCTTAATGGTTCTAAAGCGCTGTTTGCTTCGCGTGTGGATCGTCATCATTCATTACAGCAGGGCGAGTTGGGGCTGGAAGTGTTTCGCTATATTATGAATAATAACTTTTTTGATGATATACCGATGGTGTTGGAAACGGTTGATGAGACTATCTGGCGCGATGAGATTGAGCTTTTATACTCACTTATAGAGCCTGAGTAAAAAGGATGCTATCTTGATCCAAGCTTAAAGATCATTAGCTAGACGCGCTAGTTTTTCTTTGATGGCCTCTTGTATCGCTTGGCTCCGATTGGGATATATTTCGGCTAAAACCAGTTTGTCTATCATTTGTAGAAGCTCTTCCTCAATGTTTATTAGAACCTTTTTTGCTGCCATAGAATTAACGAGCCTCCATTAAAAAAAAGTTGAATATTGACGCTCTATATATCTTTGTCAATGAAGATTGTGGACCGTTTAATTCATGGCATAGATTTGGCTCTTTTAAAGAGTGAGTCGAACTCACGAACATATCAACCATGTGAAGGCGGACTGAACGCTGTGTATAGTTGAGCCTTCCAAGCTTTGACGAGAGTCACTACTCAGCTCATCCCTTGATTTGCCCGATTTCGGCGTCAAAAATGCTCATGTGCAGTAGCACACTGCGCGTTTTTTCCTCGAACTCGAACAAATCAAGGGCGATCTGAGCAGTGACAGCTAATTTATGGTTTGGTGCTGAGCAGTTACTGACGAAAATAGATTCTAAGGGCCTCGGAAAGAATAAAGTGTCCCAAGCTGCGCAGGATAGAAGTTCCTCTTCAAGGCGAAGGGTTTGGTGCATAAGCAAGCCCTGAATGGGCGCGATAGGCAGTCATGTTGCTTTTAAAAAGTGCCAAATTCTTCAACGTAGAAGAGGGACTTATCGACCAGTAGAATGGGATAGTTAATTATTTCCGCGGCCCTAAGGTCTGCTGGCTTAGTATGGTGGGTAAGCTAGGAGGTCATCCGAGAATAGAAGCCGTAGCGAGGGATTTTGCAGTAGGCTTTCTATTCTCAGCCCGTCTCCTAGTGCTCCTTTGTAAGCGCTATAATTGCGGCGGCTGCTTTAAGTCCATCCACGGCTGCTGATACAATGCCACCGGCATAGCCGGCCCCTTCACCAACTGGGTAGAGTCCTTCTGTATTGACGCTCTGCATCAGTTGATTGCGCTCAATGCGAACCGGAGATGATGTGCGTGTTTCAGAGCCAAAAAGATTGGCTTCATCAGTCATATAACCACGCATTTTGCGATCAAATCCACGCAAGCCGTCAGCCAGAGGCTTGGCTACCCAATGGGGCAAGAGGTCATGCAGATCAGCGGGAATAACTTCAGGTTTAAACCGACTTGAAGCTAAGGTTCCACTGGCTTTGCCGCTGATAAAATCGTTTAGTTTCATGGCTGGCGCTGCATATTGGTGGTTGGCAGCTTTGAAAGTGGCGACTTCCAGTTCACGTTGAAATTCAATGCCCATCAGGGGGCTCTCTTTAATACCGTGACGTGCGATATCCTCTGGTGTTATTTGTGCAACAACGCCTGAATTTGCCCACAGTCCAGCTCGTTTACCATTACTCATGCCGTTGACGGCCATATGTCCAACTTCGGTTGGCGAGGGGAGTATCAGTCCGCCAGGGCACATGCAGAATGAATAGATGCCGCGTTTACCCATATATGGATCGGTATGCTGATGTGTTAGACTATATTCAGCCGCACCCAAATACTTGTGTTGAGCATGTTCACCAAACTGAATGGCATTGATCAGTGCTTGCGGGTGCTCAGCACGCAGGCCGACGGCAAAGGGCTTGGCTTCCATACGGATCGCTGATTTTTGCAACCATGCAAAGGTATCGCGTGCTGAGTGACCCGTTGCAAGAATAATATGATCGGCGTTGATCTCTTCGCCGTTGGCAATACGCACACCACGGACTTTACCGCTGTCCAGCAGTAACGCATCCACACGTGTTTCAAAACGATAATCGACGCCTAAGTTCAGTAGTTGCTGGCGCATATTACGTACAATACGAACCAATTTGTCAGTACCCAGGTGCGGGTGGGCATCCACAAGGATGTCAGTTTTAGCCCCAAAGCGAACAAAGCTGTGTAGTACCCAACGCAGATAAGGATGTTTGATGCGGGTATAGAGTTTACCATCAGTATAGGTGCCAGCGCCCCCTTCACCAAAACAGATATTACTTTCAACATTTAACTCGCCACGCGAACGTAGACGGCCGATATCACGCATGCGCGTCTCTACTGGTTTTCCGCGCTCTAGCAGGGTGACAGCGAGGCCCGCTTCAGCCAAGCCGAGGGCTGCAAAAAGGCCGGCTGGCCCGGCTCCAATGACGATCACATGCGTTTGATGATTCTGTTTGTGGGTAAATATATCCGGACAGATCGGTGTAAGGGATGATTGGCTGATCTCCCGACAGTTAGCGGGTAGTGGATCAAGAGCTTGTGTTAACAGAACTTCATAGCTGCATACATAGTGAATATGACTTTTTTTGCGAGCATCTAAGGCGCGACGTACGCAGGTGGCGCTTTTTATGGCTGAGAGCGGTAGTTGTAATAGCGAGGCGATTACAGTGCTGGTCTCGCTATCGCTGTTATGTAGTTCAATCGCTATATTACTTATACAGTAGCGCATGCTTATAAGGCCGCAAGGTGGCCATGGCTGGAATGGCTGATACTGTTATCTGGGCGAACATAGACTAGTGCAGGCTTGAATTGAGCTGCTTTTTTTGCTTTCATTTTGCCGTAGGTGCAGATAATAAGCAGATCATCTGGGCTTGCTTTATGGGCGGCTGCTCCATTCACACCAATGGTGCCAGAGCCACGGGGAGCACTAATGGCGTAGGTGGTGAAGCGTTCGCCGTTGGCAATATTATAAATATGAATCTGTTCAAACGGTAAAATATTAGCCTGCTCCAAAAGTGCTTGGTCAATAGCACAAGAACCTTCATAGTCGAGTTCGGCATGCGTGACTGTCACACGATGGATTTTTGATTTGAGCATGGTTACTTTCATGGTTGAGTCTCGCTGTTCAGGATAGTGGGGGATAGGGGCATATTGTCGATCAAGCGAGCATTGCCTACTTTGGCTGCGATAAAAATACGTGCCGTTTGATTCGTTAGTGTAGTGACGGGGGCTAAGGATGTTGCATCCCGTATTTCAAGGTATTCCGGCTGAATGGCAGCACTTTTGAGTATGGCCATGCCTGCATGGATAAGCTTGTGGCACGCGCTTTCTCCGCCGAGTGCCAGCTCCTGCATTAGTATTAAGGCTTGGGAAAGCACGCGTGCTTGCTGCTGAGTATCGTCGGTAAGATAGCTGTTGCGGCTACTTAGTGCCAAACCACTATGTTCACGGATCGTTTCAGCGCCCAAAACTTCAATATCCATCTGTAGATCACGAACCATGCGACGGATGATAGTGAGCTGTTGCCAATCTTTCTCTCCAAATAGGGCGATAGTGGGCTGTATAATATTAAACAGGATATTCACTACCGTAATAACACCGTCAAAATGGCCTGGCCGCGCCTTTCCACAGAGGCAGTCGGGTAGTTCACTGGCATGTAGTGTGATTTTTGGGCGCTGATCATGATATAGATTGGTGGGATTGAAGATAAAATCAACATCTGCATCAGCACATAATTTTGCATCTTGATCAAAGGGGCGCGGATAACTATCTAAATCTTCATTCGGCCCAAATTGCAACGGGTTTACATAAATAGTAACAACTACAATATCAGCAATTTCGCGGGCTTTTTTTATTAGGCTCAGATGGCCTGCATGTAGGCAGCCCATCGTTGCTACAAGGGCAATGGTTTGGTGGCCACGCAAAGCTTTAAGTTGCTGTCGGATCTCTTTAGTTGTGCGTGAAATTCTCATGATTTTTTTGGAAACTGGCCTGATTTCACATCATCAACCCAGCGCGAAATAGCATCGTTGATCAGTGGACGAAGCTTGGTATAAGCCGGAGCGAATGGCGGATTGCTTGGGGAGATGCCAAGCAGGTCGTTCCAAACCAGTACCTGTGCGTCACAATCTGGGCCAGCGCCTATACCCACTGTAGAAATTTCCAGTGAATCCGTGATTTCACCGGCAAGATCAAATGGAATGTTCTCCAAAACAAGGCTCACAGCACCAGCTTCTGTCACTGCCCGAGCATCTTGAATTAGCTGTGCGCGACCAGCCTTATCGGTGCCGCGTTTTCCATAGGAACCGAATTTTTTTACCGATTGCGGTGTTAGGCCGATATGAGCGACAACCGCGATACCTCGCTCAGAGAGAAAGGCGATAGTTTCAGCCATCGGAACACCGCCTTCAATTTTAACAGCATCACAACCGCTCTCTTGCAGTACGCGAACGCTGGATGCAAAGGCTTGTTCTTTCGATTGTTGGTAGCTGCCAAAGGGCAGATCGCAGACCACCCATGCCCGCGTTCGACCACGCACCACGGCAGCTGTGTGATGAATCATCTGTGTGAGTGTGACCGGAATGGTTGAGTCAAAACCCAAGCAAGCCATGCCAAGTGAATCGCCCACGAGTAATACTTCAGCACCCGCTGATTCAGCCAATTCGGCTGTCGTGGCATCATAGGCTGTGAGCCATACTGTTTTTTTATGCTGCTGCTTGGCGCGCAAAAGCGTCGCTGCAGTGATTTTTTTTTGTTTAGTCATAACTTCCTTGTCGCTTCAGTTCACCTGAGTGATACCGTCTTTTAGGATTGCCGAACCATATACGCAGTGATGGTTATATGTCACCATCCCTTGCACATGCTTGATCGCGAGTAAAGCTTAGCAATCAGCATTGATTCGCAGTATCATTTGAATTGAACATGAAGTGTGGTTAGAGGTGATGCAAGATGAATAAAGAGGGAGTACTGCCTATTCTTTACAGTTTTCGTCGTTGTCCCTATGCCATTCGAGCACGAATGGCGCTCTATGAAAGTGCTGTCGATGTGGAAATTAGGGAAGTGGCACTTAAAGCGAAGCCAGCAGAGTTATTGGCGATCTCTGTAAAAGCGAGTGTGCCTGTGCTGTTATTGCCGAGTGGAGTTGTGATTGATGAGAGTCTCGAAATTATGCAGTGGGCACTGCGGCAGCATGGTAGTGATGGCTGGTTACAAAATAAACAAACAGCTGAGTTGATTGCGCGTAATGATCATCAGTTTAAATATCATCTAGATCGCTATAAATACCCTGAGCGTTTTGGCTCTGATGTGCTTGCTTTGGAGCATCGAGCGCAGGGCGCGTTGTTTTTGAGGGAGCTCGATTCATTGCTGCGTTGTCATAAATTTCTCACGGCTGCCAAGGCGACGATTGCCGATGTAGCGGTTTTTCCTTTTGTGCGTCAATATGCAGCTGTAGATGCTGTATGGTTTGCATCGTTACCTTATCCACAGCTTCAGTCATGGTTGCGTTACTGGCTGGATAGCGAGCTGTTTCATTTGGTCATGATGCGTTATGCGCCATGGTCTGTGGGAATGAGAGCGTCATACCTCTTTCATCGTTATGATGATGGGATGACGTGTGAATAAGTGCGTTAAGTGGGGCGCCATCGCTTTAAAACCTTTCACCGCAGAGGCGTAAGCGGCGCTCCTTAGGCTGTCGAAATAGCTCCTAAATGAGGGTTTAAATAGTCCCCGCTTTTTGGCCACAACAATACACCTCTCTACGCATGGTAAGGTGATTTAAGGGTCACGGAAAGAATAAAGTATCCGTGCGGCCGGGCAAGGTCGTCTGTTCTCGCGGGTGAAAATCCCGTCCCGAGAAGGATTAGCCATCCGTCGGGAAGTGTAGCTGGGTCGGCGGGAGTAATCCCAAAGATTAAGCACAGAGGGAACGAA
>JAUZRH010000062.1 GCA_030950555.1 Mariprofundus sp.
GCGGAAAAATAGCTTCTCTGATGCTCATTGCCAAATCCTGTTATCGGGAATCCAGCTTGTGTAGTCAATGACCCTCCTATTAAAACACTCGGGGGTGGGACTTTTATCATCATTGTTGCCCCGGCTTAAAAGGAAAGGCAAATCATTTATCAGTCAATATCACTTCAAGCGCCCCGCTCCCACAAACTCAAGGCTTCAACATGGCCTGCATACGCAAAGAGATCCAATGCCTGCAGACCTTTCAAGTGGTAGCCATGCTGACGCAGTAGCGCACCATCTCTGGCTCCTGCCGCCGGATCACAAGAGAGCATCATGATTTTTTCAGGCATCAACTTATGAATAGCGCTACATATACGCTTCGCCCCCCGTCGCGGTGGATCCAAAATCAACAGGTCCACGCCAATATACGGAACCATATCAAAATCTTCAAAAAGATTTGCCTGCACAAAGTGAGCATCCACACCCAATTGTTTGGCATTTTTAGAAGCTGCCCGCACGCTGGCTGGATTCAACTCTGCGCCAAACAAGCTAGCACCTGTCGCGACAGCTAGTGGCAGTGATAGATTACCAATACCACAAAAAAGATCCGCGATACGACGTGGAGAGCCACTCCATTGTTGTATTTGCCTAATGAGTTGACAATTACCAGCCTGTTGGCCTTGCACAAAATCATCCGGGCCCACACTAAGTTGAATCGTACGATCGCCTACTGGAAGAGAGTCGTGAAACTGCTTTATCGGCTTTTTCAAAGGGCGCGTGATACCTTCATGACGCCACCACCACTGCAATAATTGACCGCCGTCAAGCAACGCCGGAAGGTTTTCTAGTTGCGTAATGTCAGCACTTTTTGTTTCCACAATAACATGCACACCATCCATCAACGCCAATGCTTGCACGGCTTCTACATCTTCATAGAGATATGGCGTCAATATTCCATGCAGCGCAGTCAATGCGGACGTCAGCACCATACATTTATCATGGCGAACCACCTGATGGGAGGCATGTTGATAAAAGCCAGCAAAGCGCCCCTGTTCATCCTGACCAATGACCCAACGCACCCGTCGTCGGGAAGCAATATTTACCGTCTCTGCTTCTATCCACTGCGTATCTTTCTCCAGCAGCTTCGAAAACGCATCTCGTACCCATGCTGATTTCAGCTCGGCATGTGCCGTCGCATCTAAAAACTGCAGTGCACAACCGCCACATTCAGCTGCTACCGGACAAGCTGGTGTAATGCGCGCTGGCGCTGCAACAAGTACCTCATCAATCACAGCACGCATCACACCACGCCGGGTCACCGTTGGCCGAACCGACAACTGATCACCCGGAACAGCATTGGCCACCAGCATCAAGCTGCCCGCCACACGTACGGTGCTCTCGCCGCCTGGCAATATCTTTTCCGCTATTCCTTCAATCATCATACAACCTTTGTAGTCATTAGATAATGATAAAGGATGCGTTTTAGCCCCGCTAGACTAAAGCCGCACCCCCGCACATGATCGTCATTCCAGTGCAATCTGGAATCCAGCATTTCACAAACCTATGCCAACACTGAGAGCATCATGCACCTACTCAAGCAGGTGAAGCGCCCTCCTTCACCGTTGTTTATCCGTCGGCTCTCATCACAGCCATAATTTCATCCCGAGACTGCTGCCAATGATCGACATCGACCTGGCATGTGCCCACGTATGGATGGCCACCACCATGATATTTCAGCATCAGCTTACCCACATCTGTTTTGGAGGTTCGATTAAATACACTATGGCCGCAAGTCATAACCATATTCTGTTTCTGAAATCCCCAAATAATTCTGATCGAGATATTCTGCTCAGGAAAAAGCACATACTCTTTAAAGCGGTTACCCGTCTTAATCTCTTGCACATCATGAAGATCAATCACAAGCACATTGCCATCCACCACGCTATGCTCTTTCAGCATGGTCTCATACTCGGCTTCCTGAGCAAAATAGCGTTCAACTCTTTCATTTACATCTGGCAGAGCTAAAACTTCTTCAATCTTATGATTCCGCACATACTGGATCAAATCTAGCATTAACTGATAATTTGGAATTTTGTAATCGCGATAGCGACCAAGCCCTGTCCGAGGGTCCATAATAAAATTAAGTAGCACCCAACCCTTTGGATTTATTATATCTTCAGTTGTAAATTGACCACTATCACACTTATCAACCGAAGCCATCAATCCCGATTCGTCGAAATACTTGAAATTTTCAGCACCATAAAAATCATAAATAACCCTAGCACAACTTGGATCATGGGCGAAGGCACCCGGCACATTAAACTCCTCCATGATTTTACGACGTTCCTCTTCACTAGAGTGGTGATCAAACCACATACCACAGCCCTTAGCATAAGGAATATTGGCCAAGACATCATTTTCGGTCACTTCTATTTTACCATCTTGAATATCTTTTGGATGAACAAATTTAATATCATCAACGATTTTCATCTCAAAAAGCAGCGCCGCACATACCAAACCATCATAATCCGATCTTGTTAACAATCTCATATAAGTCCCCTTCCTTTACTTTTCGCACGAATGTCAGTCCGTGCAGACTACGCTGATAAGCACCGTTTTCAATCATCCAATATTACATTTCGATGATAATAGCCAACAATCACTCAAGATTTCTGCTGAATACGCGATGTTTTTGGCATCCTTCATTTTCCGGTTTACACATGAAGGCTTTTCTTAAGGCGGAAAAGGCTTCGCCAAATAGTCGATTCCCTCACCCAAACCCTCTCCCGGAGGGAGAGGGTTTGGGTGAGGGAATCAATAAAAAACGCCCATGATTAAAACGGCTTACGGAAGATGAAGAGATATCTTTCAGCTGCGAGGTAACGTAAACGTTAACTATTTTTTACAGTTGGTGAAGGATGCTTTTTTCTTTTTAAATCATCTTTTGATGATCGGTCCATCCTATTGGCAACATGTTTTTTTGAAAAAAGTGTCAACTACTTTTGGGGGTGTATGAAGGATGCCGTAAAAAGCATCAGAACTTGCTGTTTTACGGATGTCGTTGAAAATCGGATCAACCTTTACGAATACAGTTCCGGCCTTCTTTTTTAGCGGCATACACCGCATCATCAGCACGCTTAATTAGGCTATCTTCAGCATCATTATCGGTCATTTCTGCAATGCCTATACTAATAGTTACCGATGAATGATCTTCATATTCAATCAATGCTGCTTTCTCTACAGATGAACGAATTTTCTCTGCGAGAATAAAGGCACTATCCAGAGTACAATTATAGGCAAGAATCAAAAACTCTTCTCCTCCCCAGCGACACACAATATCTGTTTCACGTAACTCCTTACGCATTAAATGCGAGAGTTCTTTAAGCACTCGGTCACCTTCAAGATGGCCAAAGGTATCATTAATACGTTTGAAATGATCCGCATCAATAATCATAAGCGATAGAGGTTTATGATCTCGCTTTCTAAAACGTAAAGCTTGCCTAAAGGCAGAATCAAAATAATTGCGATTACCAATACCGGTCAACTTATCTGTCACCGCCATGTTTTCTAAACGACGTTGAAAAATATTAACTGTATAAGCAATAATCAATAAGGTAATTACAATAACGATAAAACCAATCACCAGATTAGTGATCAATGTTTTCTGAATATCTTTCAAAGCATTTGATTCAGTCTGCTCAATAATCACATACCATTTAAGCGCTGGTATTTTCCGCGAATTCATCAAAATTATTTCATTGTCTCTTTCGTATTCAAAAAATCCGTTATCACTCGATAGGATTTTTTCAGCGACAGCAGAGATACCTAATGCGGAATGGATATTATCTGCTATGATACCAGCGCCATGCGAACGTAGCATAACTTTTCCGGCCTCATCCACGAAATAGATATGACGTCCAAAATCTTTTTTGTAACGATCTATCACCTTATTCAATGTATTAAAATTAAGACCAACCCCAATAGCCCCAAGATATTTTCCATCGTAATCAAGAACTTTTCGATTAATATAAATCGTTAAAGTATCATTTTGTTCAGGGTTAGGGTCCACATTAACTTCATGACTTTGCTTCATTTTTTGAACACGAAAATACCAATCATCACGTGAATCTTTATCAGATATAGTCTGGCTTACACCACTAAAGTGATAATATACCTTGGTCTTTTCAGAAACCAGAAAACTACTAAAAACATGGAACTTATCGCGTATTTTCTGTAAATAACGCGTAATTTTTCCAACATCTTTCTCGCCATCAATCAGCCAATCGATGACGAATGTATTGTTAGCCATGAGTGAGGAAGTAAAAATAGGCTGCAACAAATCCCGTTGAATTTCAGAATAAATATTATTACTTGTTAATGGCAGTTCATCTTCAATTAAAGCAGCACGTAAGTTCTCTTTTGAAACCTGATAACTGATAATGCTGTTCGCTAAAAAACCGACGAGCAAGATGAAGCCTATGACTGAAATTAACGAAAATCTATTCGACAAAGATTTTTCTAAACTAAGCATTGTTGGTTGTTATCCTTCATTGTAATTTCCCAAGATAGCTTTCATGACACCATCCGATCAAGCCAATATGCATAGTACAATAAACATTCACAATGATCTAGCACTTTTGAGCGATCGTAGCCCTACCGATAACATGACTTTCTAACTTAGGGTCACGGAAAGAATAAAGTATCCAGGTTATGCGCAGGATAGTTGTTGGATTCAAGGCGCCAAATCAAGCGCATAAGCAAGCCCTGAATGGGCGCGATAGCCTACTGCCTTTAGTAGTAACTCTGTGGCAACGCAGAATGCGGACTTATA
>JAUZRH010000063.1 GCA_030950555.1 Mariprofundus sp.
TATAAGTCCGCATTCTGCGTTGCCAAATCAGTTACATAGCCCTGCTATGCGCTTGATTTGGCGCCTTGAATCCAAACTTCTATACTGCGCATAACCTGGATACTTTATTCTTTCCGTGGCCCTAAGATGGCACACGACGACTTGAGCTTATTCCCGATGTTTGTTTACATTTCATAAACGCCCGGTCTATAGAGCCAATTGCAAAACTCTGGGTGGATGAGCGGCAATCCCACTTTGAGTCCATTTTTGAGGTGGAATGAGGTGCATGGTGGTTCCATGGAACAAACAACAGCGCGGGTTGGGCCAAAGTGGGGCCGCCGATCGCCGCTCACGAGTTTTGCAATTGGCTCTATAGTGCAAGATATGCAGATTCTTTGAGCAGAGGCGCTTTGTTGAAGGTGAGACGAAAGCTTGATGCGTGTATCTTCTCCCATCGGGAGAAGCTGAGGATGAGGGGATGAGTCAGACAGTAGACTTCAGGCTTCTCCTTAAGAAGGGGCAGAAATGATAACAATGAAAAGACACCCTCTGGAATCATCTTCTCCTCTTGAAAACAGAAGCTGTGATGGAGAGAGTGCATGTGGTTGATTGGACGCCCTCACTCCGATCCTCTGAGGGGGATGAACCGAATGTCCCTTCTCCCTCTGGAAGCAATTTAGCACCGTTGCCGCCCGGAATTTATCGCAGAGCGTTATAAGGTGGAAACAGCAGGCGGCGCAAAAAAAATAGTGGTTGAAAGTAGAGGGGTTGAATATGGGCAAAGGGATTGTTGATAGTGAATCGGTACTGCTTGGCAAGAGGTGGGTGTAATAACAATGATGAGCGATAAAGTCAGATATGAGCTGCCTGTCCTATATGCGCATGGGCATCGCCTGTTAGCCGTCAAATGACTTTATTGTTGGCTTTTCTATTGGAGTGGTTGATTGGTGATCCGCAATCGTCATGGCACCCTGTTGCTCTTTTCGGGCGTTGGACATTATGGTGTGAATCGTTGCTGTATGGCGACAGCTGTATGAGCGGTGTTATTGCATGGCTGATTGTTACCATCATGCCACTGGGGCTATTATGGGGCGGGCATCTCTATGTTGGGTGGCTCTTTGATGTGCTGCTGCTGTGGGCAGCGTTGGGTTGGAAATCACTATTTCAACATGTGCAGGCTGTCATCGTTAGTGAATCTAGGGCAGAAGCGCGGCTTTCTGTTGCTCAAATAGTCAGTCGTGATACAGCTGCAATGAGTGAGCAGGATGCACGTAGGGCTGCGCTTGAATCACTGGCTGAAAACGCATCTGATGCCGTAGTCGCACCGCTGTTTTGGTTTCTGTTGCTAGGGCCCGTGGGTGCGGTGCTGTATCGCATGCTCAATACACTGGATGCGATGTGGGGTTACCGTAATAGTCGTTATCAGGCCTTTGGCTGGTGGGCGGCAAGGGTCGATGATGTTGCCAACTGGATACCGGCACGTATCACGGCGTGGTTAATGTTACGGGTCGGTAGGTCAACCGATTGGAGGGTTATTCAAAAACAGGCATCTACGCATGCATCGCCCAATGCAGGCTGGCCTGAAGTAGCGTTGGCGTATGCCGCAGATGTGCAGCTGGGAGGGTCGGTGATACGTGCGGGAATAATTGATGAACGTCCCTTTTATGGCTCCGACGCGGCCAGAGATGCTAACATGATCGCGGCCTGTGAGGCTCTACTGATCGTACGTCATGCCCTACTGCTGGCTGCACTATTAGCATGCGGGATAAACCTTGTCCTCTAAAGAGAGCGGCTCATCACTACCGCAAACATGGCCGCATGGTGGCGGCATCGAAGCTGCGGCCAGAGCATGGCAGTGTAATGTGAATGAGATTCTCGATCTGTCTACCGGCCTGCACCCAGATGGAGCGCCTGATTGGTTAGGTGAATGGCTGCAGGCGCATGCTGCGTTGGTTGCCCATTATCCGGATATATTCGGCGAACCGGCTCGCACAGCGCTGGCTGATGCGCTAAATGTGAAGGCGGCGAGTGTATTGATCACAGCAGGAGCGCAGGCTGTGATAGAGGTGGTTTTTCAGGCGATGGGCTGGCGGTCGCTGGCTATAGAGGTGCCCTGCTATAATGAACCGCTTCGCTGTGCTCAACGCGCCGGATGTAGGGTTGAACCCTTTGAACATGGCGAGCGATTGCCCCATGCTGAGGCTCTCTGGTGGACCTCCCCGCACAATCCGTCAGGCAGAAAAGAACGTTTTCCTGATGGTTGGAGCGGTGTGCTGGATGAGTCCTATATGCTCTTTAGCGAAAGGCGATCATTAGGGCTGATGGATGGCGTGATCAGACTGGGCTCATTGACTAAAAGCTTCTGCATTCCGGGTCTGCGTATCGGTTATGTGATTGCTGATGCCGCAACAATCCGAAAACTAGATACCTGGTTGCCACCCTGGCCAAGCTCCACGCTGGCTCTGCAGCTGTTAGATTCACTTTTACCAGAAGCTGATCTGCGGGATGCACACGTTGCAGTGGGGCGTGAACGATTGGTGGTGCTGTTGCACAAGTACCGTTGGCGTAGCAATGTCTCACAGGCATCATTTGTGCTGGCTCAAGCTCCAGCTCTGTTTATTGATTTTGCGAGGTATAAAATATTGGTTCGTGAATTTCCCGAATGGCCACAACTCAAGGGTTGGATTCGTTTTGGCTTGCCTGGCAGCGAATCCGATTGGCAAAGGCTGGAGTCTGCCTTGGCTCAGTCATAAACGGAGGTTTTGAAAAAAGTTAGGTGCGATACAGGTGGCGGCTGGCATGGTGTTTACTTCACATTGTGCTGCCGCTGACACTCCGTTTGTCTACCGGCTCCTCTGAAAGAGAGAGCGCACCCTCAATCAACCATTCATGTACTATATAGTTACAGCGCTCCCGGCTTAAAGGGGCCGCTTAAAAAACGGGGCGGCATTCACATGCCGCCCCGCCTCAACGCATGGAGGGTAATCCTAACCTGCCGGGTGTTTGAACATGACCCTCTATGCAACTATGGTGCTAAATAGGTTTGTTTATCTTACCACTATTTATCATAGACTTGCTCACCATGCTGGGTGATATCCAAGCCTTCACGTTCCTGATCATGCTCAACACGCAAGCCAAGCAGTAGATCAATGATCTTCAGAAGCACAAAGGTTACCGCTGCACAATACACAACCGTGGCGCCAATAGCTTCGATCTGTACCATCAACTGAGAACCCATCGTCATGCCTTCAGCCAGCCCCGCACCGCCAAGACCTGCAGATGCAAATACAGCTGTCAGCAATGCACCGACAATACCACCGACACCATGTACACCGAATGCATCGAGTGAATCATCATAACCGAGCTTACGTTTTAACGCACTAACTGCCCAGAAGCAGACAAGGCCCGCACTCAGGCCGATAGCCAGCGCGCCTATCGGGCCGACAAAGCCAGAAGCCGGCGTAATGGCAACCAAGCCTGCAATCGCACCTGAACAAGCGCCTAATAGGCTAGGCTTCTTGTAAACAATCCACTCAGCAAAAGTCCATGATAATACAGCCATCGCTGCTGCCACCTGCGTGACCAACATCGCCATGCCCGCTGTGCCATCTGCTGCCAACTCGGAACCGGCATTAAAGCCAAACCAGCCAACCCACAACAGTGCTGTACCAATGAGGGTGTAGGTGAGGTTGTGCGGTAACATCGCCTCTTTGGGATAACCAATACGCTTACCCAGCACCAAGGCACATACAAGGCCTGCAACACCAGCGTTGATATGAACCACCGTACCGCCAGCAAAATCCAAAGCTCCAGCATCACCTAAGAAACCGCCGCCCCATACCCAGTGACAGATCGGCGCATAAACAGCCAGCAACCAAACAGCACTGAACAGTAACACGGCTGAGAATTTCATGCGCTCCACAAAGGCACCGATAATTAGCACCGGTGTGATGATGGCAAAAGTCATCTGGAAGGTCGCAAATAGCGTTTCAGGAATGGTGCCAGACATACTGCCCACCCCCACGCCAGCAAAGAATGCTTTGGAGAGGTCACCAATAAAGGCATTGCCCTCAGAAAAAGCCAACGAATAGCCGCAGACAATCCAGAGTACACTCATCAGGGCGGCAATCGATAGTGTCTGCATAGCCACAGAGAGCACATTCTTTTTACGCACCATGCCGCCATAAAACAGCGCTAGACCCGGTAGTGTCATCAGAAGCACAAGGGCTGTGGCTGTTAACATCCAGGCCGTATCACCTGAATTTAATGTATCTTCGGCAAAGGCCATACTGGGAGCCAGAAGCGCCGCAGGTAACAACAGGCCGATCTTTGAAATAATATGTTTCATCTGATTAGCTCCTCTTTTCAACTTAAGGCATCGGCATCGGCTTCACCGGTGCGAATACGAATAGCTCTTTCAATAGTCGATACAAATATTTTACCATCACCGACTTTTCCAGAGCGGGCAGCTTCCACAACAGCTTCTACCACATCGTCAACCTGCTCATCCTCCACAACAATCATGACCTCTGTCTTCGGTACAAAATCAACATTATATTCCGCACCCCGGTAGAGTTCGGTATGACCTTTCTGACGCCCATGACCACGCACTTCTGTCACCGTTAAACCTGAAACACCAACCGCCCCAAGGGCATCTTTTACATCATCCAGCTTAAACGGCTTGATAATGGCTCGAATCATTTTCATAGCTCTTCTCCTTGATAGTTAATAATATCTGCAAGCTAGGGAAATGGCAGCATGCCACTCCCCCGATAGTGGATTAGTAAGCGATATTCACTGATGCAACAAATTCGTTTGTCGCCTTGGTCGCATAGATATAACGGTTGCCATCTGAAGATTTGCCAATCGTAGGTACATAAAAGGTTATCGAAGGCGTGATCGTTGTGTCGGCAACTGCAATGTCCTTGCTGATACCTAGTTGAACAAGGCTAAAGCCATTTTTATACTGATTGAAACCTGCGACTGTCGGCCTGTTTGTTACATCTTTTTTCCATTTGACGTAAGAGGCTGTGCCTGAAATATCAAAGCCTGCTACTGAAGTTGAAAGCCCTAAATCTACCCAGAGATCGCCTGTTTTATAAAATCCACTGGTCACACCCTTTGCTGTGTAATAAACAGTCAATGACGGAGAAACAACGGCATCATAAGAAATTCCACCATACACCTCGCCAAAGTTGGAGTTAGAGTCGCGCATATAGGTATAATAAATGCCACCGACTGAATAACCTAAGTCGCCAACACTGCCTGAGTAATCAGCTGTGAAATCAAACTCTACCACCTCTTTTCCTGCGGATTGAGGATCTGGCGATATATACGAGTTGGAGAACCAGGCTGAGGTGGAAAAGCCATCATAAGAGAGGCTTACGTCACCTTGTACGGCAGCGGTGCCTTTCTGCATAGCGCCACGCCATACATATTGGCTGGCCATGCCGATATCGCCCCCAATCGATAAACCGCTCTCCTCTGCGGTTGCCGTTGTGGCAAAAAGCCCCATCATCGAAGCGATAGCAATAGTAATGTGTAATTTTTGTTTGCTCATTTGATTCTCCTTTGCAGTTGTTTCATATTGACTTGCAATAGATGAAGCATCCTGCATGCCATCATGCCAAATAATTATAAAATCAATATTATCAGTTACTTGCAAGATTACAGTGAACTGTTCGTATGGATTGTTGCCTATTTTTTAGGCGTTAAAAGTCATTATTTATGCATTACATCCTCATGTTGAGTGAATACTTTGTAAGCTCTACTTTTTATCAGATAGGGGGTGGAACTTTAGTCGCGCAGCAACACCAAAGTCTTGCGGGACTAAAGTCCCACCCCCAAACCATTACGGTCAAGCACTCAAAGTGGGATTGCCACTCATTCACTCAGAGTGCTGGGCTTCCCTTTTAAGACGGGACAAACATGATAACAACAATTTACGTCATGATTGAGGTGCGCGGAACAAGCCGTCTCTTTGCTCGTCATTCCCGTGGAGAACCTGCCCCAGCGAAGGCGTGGGCCGGGAAGCCATCCTCGTTCCCACGCTCCTGCGTGGGAACGCATAGCAGAGCGTTTATATTGATATGGATTCCCGATTCAACCCTCGGGAATGACGGTCTATTGCCGTGAATGACGGCAAGGGCAGGGAGTATCTCACTCGTGATGGCCATCAGGCTTAGGGCCACGGAAAGAATAAAGTATCCAGATAATGCGCAGGATAGTCGTTGGATTCAAGGCGCCAAATCAAGCGCATAAGCAAGCCCTGAATGGGTGCGATAGCCTACTGCCTTTAGTAGTCACTCTGTGGCAACGCAGCATGCGGACTTATAGACCAGCACGTGGATGATTTATTCTTTCCGCGGCCCTTAGGTCGGAAGAGTATGGGGATTGAGGTCAAACAGCTTGTTGAATAAAAAATACTATAACCGAAAGCATCTCGTAATTTTTATCATTGCAGATGTCCCGTCTTAAAAGGGAGGCCGAGTGCTGCAAGTAGCTCTTAAGATAATGATTATCTTCGTGTCCTTCGTAACGCTGTGGTGGAAAGTCTTTGACTGTTTTATGGATGCCGTTAAGAGCAGAAAGTGTGATTTGTTTTCATAAAAACATAAACTAGCTGTGTTAAAGCACGATCTTCGATTTTTCCGCAACAAAACTGGAACATCGAGTTATATATTTGATTCAAGTATAGATTGTCCGTCATTTCCGATCGGATCGGCAATCCATTTGGTGAAGAATGTAGTTGATAACAATGGATTCCCACCCCACGCCTTCTCGGGAATGATGAGAAAAGATATCTTCAAACTTGAATCACGCTAGAACCAGCTATCGGCCGTTTCTTGAGATGTTTCGCACATCATTTCATCGGTTTGTGGAGTCTCTGGATTCTGGATCGTAGCCGAAATAACGGGTCAGTGAGTAGCCCTAAATGGCTAGTGGGTTTAGGCGCTAGGAAGATGTTGAATAAATAAGTGCTTCCCAGATGCTACGCTTTGCTATTAAGATTGCCCATAATTTAGGCAGCAGGATGCATACCCGATGAATAAACCCTTACTTCCCGGCTTCACGTTGGGTAACTA
>JAUZRH010000064.1 GCA_030950555.1 Mariprofundus sp.
ACTAAAGGCAGTAGGCTATCGCGCCCATTCAGGGCTTGCTTATGCGCTTGATTTGGCGCCTTGAATTCAACAACTATCCTGCGCATAACCTGGATACTTTATTTTTTCCGTGGCCCTTATTTTAGAGCCACTTGTAAAACCCATGAGCGGCGATTGACTTCCCCACACCGGCGCATTTGTAGGCTACGTTCAGCGTATGGAACAACCATGCCCTTCATTCTATCCTATAAATGCACTCGCAGTGGGACTGCCACTCATTCACTCAGAGTTTTGCAAGTAGCTCTAACGAGAAGGCATTAACCACTGCTGTACTAGCGCCACTTTATCTGTATCCAGTGCACCAACAGCTGCATACAGTTGTAGCACTGATAGCGCATGCGAAGCAATACTATCCACAAGAGTCGCTCGGGCATTCGCCAATCGATCTTCAGCATCAAGCACTTCGGTTAAGGTCCGTAAGCCAGCATCAAAGCCAGCATGCGCTGCCTGCTGCTCACTGCGAGCGCTCGTCAGGGCAGCTTTAATGGCTGTCAATTCAAAACCTGTTGCTTGCCACTGTAACCATGCCTGTTGGGCGCCCAAATGGGCTCCGCGTTGTGCTTCTGCCAAATCCATATCAGCGCGAATTTTTTCTTGCTCACTTTTACGCAACTGCGCCCAAGTAGCACCGCCGGCATAGAGCGGCATACTCACTTCAACACCAATAGACGCAGATTGAACTTCGGAACCCGTTCCAAATATGCCCGCACTGCTGCGCTGCTTTTCCCAACCGGCAACCAGTTGAAGCTTGGGCATGGCACCACCCAAAGCCTTAAGTTTGCTTGCCGCGGCCAGCGCCAGAGCCTGCTTTGCCAATGCAACATTTTCCTCATGATCGGCCAACTGCTGCCATTGTTGCTCTGATGCGTGATCCAGCAGCAAAGGTGCAATGGAGCGATCAATCGCGACGACCACATCAGCACTATTTCCACTGAGCGATAAAAGCACAGCTTGTGCCTGATGCAGCACCAACGCTGCTCTAATACGCTGAGCACGAGCCAGATCCCGTCGACTGATGGCAGCCAGAGAACTGTTGACCGGCTCTAGTCCGACTTCAAAGGCAGCAGATGCCTGTTCTGCTAGTTTCACCATCGCTTGTTCACTGGCTTTTGCTGCTCGCAAGCGGTGGGTCGTACGCATCACATCAAGCCATGCAGCAGCTGTTGTCAGAATGGTCTGCCTGCGGGTTAACTTTAAGGAAATATCGCCCATCGCTGACGATGCAAGCCCTTGCTTATAAAGCGACCATTTTCCCAGGTCAAATAGCGGCTGGTAAGCTTTAATGCCGTAATAACTCTGGACCATATTCAGTTCATTCGCCAGTGGAAAACCGGCGGGTGGTGTATAATACACATTATCCTGACGCACCCTGTTCCATGAACCATTCAACGCCAGATAAGGCCGCAGCCACGCTCGTCCGATCGCAGCATCTTCATGTCCGCTATTGCGTGCGGCCTGCGCCGATTGCAACGCAGGGGCATGAAGAAGTGCCTCATCCACCGCCTCTTCCAAGCTTACTGTCGCCGCTTGCACACTGCCGATAGAAAGTAGCATCGTAGTAAAAAAAAGTAGCCCATATTTCACTATTTTTTCTCCTTATCAGCTTGAAGCATCGCTGAGCACCTAAGCAGTCCGTGCTCAAGCAGTGAGTAAGCGGCGGGCACCACCACAAGCGTCAACAGTGTTGAGGAGATCATCCCCCCTATCACGGCAACAGACATAGGAATTGTCATCTCACTACCCTGGCCTAAGCCCAAAGCTGTCGGTAGCAGGGCAAAGATAATAGTTAAAGAGGTCATCAATACCGGCCTCATCCGTGTGGGACAGGCCTTTAACAGCGCTTCATCAATAGCCATCCCCTGCTGCCTATATTGGTTGGTCAGGTCAATAAGAAGGATAGAGTTTTTCGCCACTAGTCCCACCAACAGTACCAGCCCGATCATCGAGAAAATATTCAAGGTATTGCCGGTAAGCCAAAGGGCAGCCACACCACCAACAATGGCCATCGGCTGGGCAATCATCAGCACCCATGGTTGGGCCAGTGAATTAAACTGACTGGCCAGCACCATAAACACCAGCATCATACCTATCGCAAAGGCAAACATCATATTTTTACCTGTTTTGCTAAATTCAGCCGCTTGGCCAGTAAAAATAATGGTGTAACCAGGCGGTAGTAGCTCTTTAGCCAAGGCATTAATCTGCTCCACAGCCGCCCCCAACGGCATCGTCGGTTGTGAGTAAAAGAGCCCTGCATAGCGCAGATCCATCTTCTGTATTACCGCCGGACCTAACTTCGCCTGCCAGGCGGCAAGTGAATCCAATCTTACCAGTGAAGCATCGCGCCCGCGCAGATAAATCTTGGTCAGATCAGCCGGCTGTTTAAGTTCACCCTGCTCAGCCTTAAGACGCACATCATATCGACTACCATCGCCCGGCTGATCATTATAACGTCCTATATCCATACCACCGGCCAACACCCCTACGGTTTGCGCCACTTCAGCCGCGGAGATACCCAGATCATTCGCTCGATCGCGATCCACGATAAGTTCTAGTTGCGGTAGATCCAACTGTAGGTCCAGATCCATATGACCCATACCATCACTGGCCAATAGTTGTTTAAACATCTGCCTCGACAACTTCGCCACCTCATCCAAATTTGGCCCATTAAGCGCAAACTGTAACGGTTCACCTCGTTGACCACCGCCCACAATGGGCACTTTCACAGCAAACGCCTTCAAACCTGGAATCTGATCAAGTTGTTGCTGAACCAGCGGCAACACATCCCACTGTCGATGCACGCGTTCACTTTTCGGCAGCAGTCTTACATAAGCTGTACCCTGATTGACCTGCCCTAGCTGACCCGAACCGATCAGACTAAAATAGCTACTAATATCAGCATTAGAAGCCAGCACCTTCTCCAGCGCTTGAAGTTTAATATCAGCATCATGAATCGAAGCACCCAGCGGCACCTTAAAATTCACCATAAAACGCCCCTCATCCTCCTTCGGCACAAAGCCCTTACCAATCATGCCAAACAGAGTTGTGCTGGCCATAAAGATCGTCAGTGCCAGTAGCAAAACTACGGCCCTATGGTGGATAGACCAAGCCAATAGAGCGGTGTAAAATCGATCCAAACGTAAAAAGGCACGATCAAAGAAGTGATACAGCGCGCCATGTTGCTGATGCACCTGCAGATAACGCGAGGCCAGCATCGGCACCAGAGTTAGTGAAACAAACAGTGAAGCGAGCACCCCAAAAGTGACGATCACAGCAAAAGCATTAAAAAAGCGACCAATCATACCGTCCATAAAAATTACCGGCGCAAAAATAGCCACAAGCGTCAGGCTGGCTGCAATCACCGCAAAGGTAACCTGCTTGCTGCCACTAAGCGCCGCCTTCTTTGCATCCGCTTCCAGCCCCTCATCCCGATGCCTATAAATATTTTCTGTCACCACAATCGCATCATCCACCACCACGCCGATCAACAGCAGCAGCGCCAGCAGTGTCATCAAATTCAAGGTAAAGCCTAACAGATAAGCCATAGCAATGGCCGCCAACATGGAAACAGGAATGGCTGTCGCTACAATCAGCGTTGAACGCAAGTTTTTTAAGAACAGCAATACCACAAGAGCCGCCAGCAATACCGACTCATAAATATGTTCAATCAGCCCATCGACAATACCTTGCACAATATCGGCATCATTGCTTGCCACACCGATATGCATGCCCGGCGGTAGCGCTGGCACAATCTCCTCATGCAAGCGTTTTTTCACCTCATCAACAATGGCGACCACATTTGAGCCAGTAACTTTGATGATGCCCAGCCCCACCGTCGGCTGACCATTAAAGCGAGCCAGCTGACGCTCGTCCGCCATGCCATCTTTCACTTGGGCAATATCACGCAGTTTAATCAAGCTACCACCACTCGCGCGCACCACCAGCTCGCGCATCGCAGCCAATGAGTGAAATTCCATATCCAGCTTGATCATATACTCACGTTTATCTCCCGTTAGAAAACCACCGGGAAACTGAACATGTTCGCGCTGAAAGGCTGCCAGCACTTGAGCAATGGTAATTTTCAGCCCCTGCATGCGTCCCAGATCCAGATCGATTCGAATCATGCGCTTTCGCTCACCACCTATCTGCACTTCTCCGACACCATTAATATTTTCCAGCCGTTTTTTTATAATATTGCGCGCATACTGGTTTAACTGCTGCAGGGTGCGATCACCTGTCAGGGTTAGCCATAAAATAGGCGAAGCACCAATTTCCACCTTCGCCACCACGGGTGGGTCCGTTCCTGTTGGCAGTTGGCGCAGTGTCTGATTAACCTTGGCTTGCACCTCATTAAAGGCAATATCAATATTTTTACTTAATTTAAACTGCACCGTCACAATGGATGCACCGGGCATCGAATAGGAAATCACATGATCAATACCCGGCACACTGTTTACCTTTTCTTCAATAATCGAAGTAATCGAGGTATCAATCACATCTGGATCCAAGCCCGCTTGCACTGTCATGACCGACACCATCGGAAAATCAACCGTTGGAAAACGATCCACGCCAATACGCTGATAACTGATCAAGCCGAACAGCACCAATAGAGCAGACATCATCCAAGCCAATACATGCCTATCAATTGAGATAGCTGATAAATTCATATACCGCTTCCATCGCTGTTCATTTCACGCTTCGAACTGTCAACTTTTACGCCATCACTTAAATAGGCTGCCCCCTCTTCGGCCAGCTCAACTGCAGCGGCAAGACCACTGCGCAGCTCAACCATCCCCTCCCGTTGCTCACCCACAACCACATGTACCGCTCTGGCGACCCCATGTTCAATACGATAAACCACTCGACCAGTCGGCCTTAGTACAACAGAGCGCTCGGGCACCACAACCGCATGACGATGCACACCCGTGATAATCGCTGCCATCACTGATCCGCCAGGACGCCAATGGCCGGGATTTTGAAGTTTCACCCGTACCTCAAAAGCGTTATCCGCTCCCACCATCGGCGTTAAGTCGCTGATTTTTGCAGAGACCTGCTGATTATCCGACGGCAGCCGCAGATGCACGACCTGTCCTCGATGAATCCTTGTTGCACGTGTTTCTGGCAACCGAATTGATACCGTCAACTCGGCACTCGAGGCCATTCTAAACAGAGCTTTACCTAGTCCTATATAATCACCTGCGGCAACCAAACGTTTATCAATCCTACCTGTGATAGGTGCTTTAACACGCGTTCGATTTAAATTGTGTTTGGCCTGGTTTAAACGAGATAGCGCTGCCAACCGGCTTTGAGACAGCACGTCCAATTGCGCCTCCGCCTGCTCTAACAGTGTCGGTGAAATAAAATGCTTTTCAATAAGGGTGCGATAACGATCAAGCAGCTTTTTCTGCGTTTGTTGTTGTGAGAGCAAGCGATGCACGGCACTCTGAGCATTCGCTACGGCTGATTTTTCATCCTTATCATCAAGTAGCGCAAGGAGCTGACCTTGTGTGACCGCTTCACCAGCATCAACCAGCACTTGGACCACCTTACCGGGTATCTCTGCCCCAATAGTCACAGCAATAGGGTCGACGATACGTCCCAAACCTCGTTCAATAATCTCAATATCCCGTTGCTGACTCTTTACCGTCGTGATTTTTACCGCTTTTGTCTCAAACTTATCGCTTGTCTGCACAACGGGCTTACCCACGTTCTGTTTATCTGCGGGTAGTTCTTCCTTATCACATGCCGAAAGCAGGAGTATCAACAACCATAGCAATGACCCATGTTTCATGATTGATCTCCCTGAATACTCGCTTTGCCAGCCATCCCGTTCACCAGCAGTAAAAACATCGATTCAGCCGCCGCCTCCATCGAAACAAAGGGACTCTCCGGCAGATGCTTCAACACAGGCCAGACCATAAAGAGAAACAGATTAATGCTAACAACTGAGGCAGCCGCAAGCCCTGTATCCATCTCCTTTTTGAAATCGCCACTGCTTTGCGCTTTTTCTATCAAGCTACGTAAATTTAAAAATTGTTCGCCAAACACCTCTTCAGCCAGCTGTCGGCCTAGTTTATCTTGCCCCAACATCAATTCACGCAGAATCAGACGCGTCACATCGCCATGCGCCGACATCTCTTGTAAATCCAGCCGCCGATAATCAGCCAGAGCGGCCAATGGCTGCCCATCCTCACGCTCCACCAACTGTGTTAAAAAAGCAGCACTTGCCACACAGGAGCGCTTCACTACCGCCTGATAAAGTGCATCCTTATTTTCAAAATGGTGAAACACCGTTGCTTTAGAGATACCAGCCCCCTGAGCAATTTCGCGAATGGATACGCCGTCCACACCTTTGGCTGCAAATAGCATTTGTGCAGCATCCAAAATCTTCACACTTCCCGGCATCATGATACCTCCACGAAATAGTATAGCGCAGACTACCGACCGACCGATCGGTTCGTCAAGAAAACCGAAATAGAGGGTCCATAAAGGTGCACCACCTATAGTTATTCACTTAGCTGATTACGTACAAAGCTCAGCTATAGTGATTCAACGATGGATTGTTCATCATCCCCGCAAAGGCGACTGAGCTCTATTCCCGCTACGAGATAGAGCGTTTTGTTTGATGTGGATTCCCGATTTAACCTTCGGGAATGACGGGCGGATGATGACCTGACCCCGTGCCTATGCCGTCATCCTCGTGGGCTTTAATCGGGGAACCACTGAGTACAGCAGCATGGGAGGCGTGCCTAAGTCGGCTTATACTTAACGCAACAACGCGTGTTTTATTAGAGGTTCTGCGAACACTAAAGCCCCCTAGAAGGTAAAGCAGAGCGGTTTGTTTGATGTGGATTCCCGACTAAAGCCTCGGGAATGACGGTCTATTGCAGTGAAAAGACAGCAAGGGCAGGGAGTCTCTCACAACTGAAAGATACCTCTTCATCTTCCGTAGAGCGAATAATGAAGGATGCCAAAATCAAACACCCTTTCTTTCAAGCATCAATCACTCCCACCTTCTTTGAGCACGTGACCGGCTATAGTCAGCTTATCACTCTCAATCCCCTTAAATACTGTTATAGTCTCATTAATGGTTTTTTTCTCGAACAACAATCGATAGCCATAAATATAATAATCACCACGAAAGCGGGGATCTTTTTGAGCATACGATTGATGCACCTGTTTGAGTACGCCATAGCGATCAGACAGCGCTGCCAACGCATCTCTCCAGCCATCACGGCTATGCTGTTTAAAGAAGGAGGGATCATAGAGAGAAAGCAAGCTGTCCCACTGTTTTGCTTTAAAAGCCTTATGATATTGACCCACCAGTTGGTCCGCCCCAGCTTGATCGGAGGCAGCGTAGAGAGAGCAGCCACTTATAATCAGCAATGACAAAAAAGAAAACAGTATCAGTAAGCGGCGCACCGGCAAACCTCCCGAGGATCATTCATTCCATCCATTTGGTGACCCTAACTTGTAGCAAGCACGGGTCAATAAGAGCGGTGATCTATAATATGTGTAAATGTCTTTATCACGATGGTTCATAATTCCACTTTTATTGTTTGTTCAGCTTGCTAGTTCAGGCTGTAATCAAACTGATATTGACTACTATCAAGGTTATATTGAAGGGGATTATCTACAGCTTTCCGCAGAACATAGCGGACGGATTGAGCAGCTAAATGTGGTGGATGGTCAGCATGTGGAGCACGGCATGGTGCTTGCAACATTGCTACAGGACCATGAAAAAGCAACGGTGGCGCAAGCTAAAGCCCGATTTGAGCAGTCTATGGCCATACTGGATGATCTTAGCAAGGGAGGGCGCGGTGCTGAAATAAAAGTGTTAGAAGCCAGTTTAGGGCCGCGGAAAGAATAAATCATCCACGTGCTGGTCTATAAGTCCGCATTCTGCGTTGCCACAGAGTTAGGGCCTCGGAAATAATAAAACATCCAAAAGGTGCGCAGGATAGTTGTTGGATTCAAGGCGCAGAAACAGGCGCATAGCTGGGACTATGTAACTGTTTCTGCAACGTAGAAGGCGAGCTTATAGACCAGTAGAATTGGATG
>JAUZRH010000065.1 GCA_030950555.1 Mariprofundus sp.
GACCATCATGACAGTACAAATCGCCCCCAAGAGAGATATGCTCCCATCGTCTAGCGGTTAGGACGCTGGCCTCTCACGCCGGTAACAGGGGTTCGATTCCCCTTGGGAGTACCATATAGTAGTCTGAGAACGCCCGTAGAAAGCCAGTAAGTATTATGCTTGCTGGCTTTTTTCTTGCCTACCTGTCCGACAGCTACCTAGAGTAACCGCTGAAGTACCGACAAATTGACGGTATAAATCGTAATCATCCCTATCGTGAAATATTTATACCGTCATTATGGAGGTTCAAGCCGTGGCGTTATATCCTCGTTCCCACTACGCGATAGGGTTAGCCAAACAAACCGTTTCTCTTAGTTTGCCCGTCATTCCCGTGAAGACGGGAATCCATATCAAACAAAACGCTCTATCGCGTAGCGGGAACACCGCTCAGGCTTCCCGCGGAGGCGTTGGGCGGGAATTGCAGTAAAATGATGACAGAGGCAGGGAGTCTCTCACTCGTTATGTCCGTAAGGCGTGGGGCGGGAATCCATTCATTGCAGATGTCCCATTTTAAAAGGGAAGCCAGTTTCCATTCTTGAATTGCCGCCTAAGAGAAGCTTTTGCTTCGAATTCTTCTTTTAATCGAGCGGCTGATACAAGCGTATCATATTTACCACCCGAAGCTGTAGTATCAGTGGCTCTACAGGCTTTATCATATAATCATCGGCACCATGCTGAAACGCCAGAGCTTCATCTGCTTCCCCTTGCGGTGTCGATAAAAACATAATAGCCATGCGATTAAAGGCATCGTCTCTACGCAGCTGTGTTAGCAGCTCAATAGCACGCATATTCACTAAATCACTATCCATTAGTAGCAGCACAGGCTTTACTGTTTGTAATATACGCTGCGCCTGTTGACCATCTTCAGCAAGCAGCACATTAAAACCTTTCGCTTCCAGTAAAAATTTCACCAACTCACGCATAACAGGCGAACGATCAACCGCTAGAATCGTCTGTTGAGCAGCAACTTCAAAACGCTCTGCCTGCACACTAGTTCTGAACTGTTGCCGCTCACTATAGCTGAGTAACTGTTGATTTTCACCCAAGTAATCACAAAGCTGAAACCCTTCAGGCTGCACACAGACGCGCAAAACCTCTTCAAGAGTGGTCTGGCCGGACATAGCTTTTGCCATACCATCCTCAAACAGGGTAAACATGCCCTCCTCACGTGCTGCTTGCATCAATGCGCTATCCAGCGTCCCTGCAGCAACCAACTGGCGTAGGTGATCACTCAGATA
Source organism: Mariprofundus sp. (assembly GCA_030950555.1). GTDB lineage: Bacteria > Pseudomonadota > Zetaproteobacteria > Mariprofundales > Mariprofundaceae > Mariprofundus. The sequence continues at coordinate 1,278 of JAUZRH010000065.1, forward strand.
AAGCACCTCATGAATGCCCATGCGCCCCTTATAACCAATATTCAAGCAGTGTTCACAACCTACTTTAGCATAAAAAACAAGCTCTTTGGGAATAGCTAAACGCAAGCTTAGCGCTTCACTCGGTGCTGATTTTACACAACACTTTGGACAAAGGCGTCGCACCAATCGTTGTGCAACAATTAAATTCAACGAAGAAGCGAGCATGGTCGCTTGAATCCCCATATCCAGCAGGCGAGTCACTGTTGAGCAGGCATCATTGGTATGCAACGTTGAGAGCACCAAGTGCCCTGTTTGCGCGGCATGCAGGGCAATCTCTGCGGTCTCCTCATCACGCACCTCGCCCACCATCACGACATCAGGGTCTTGACGTAAAATGGAACGCAAGATTGCGGAGAAACCCAGGCCTGATTTTGAATTTACCTGCACCTGATTAATCCCCTCAATCTGAAATTCAACGGGATCTTCAATGGTAATCAAGTTCATCTGCTCATTTTTTATATGCTCTAAAAAAGAGTAGAGCGTTGTTGTTTTGCCACTCCCCGTTGGCCCCGTTACTAAAATGGCGCCGCTCGGTTGCCCAATTGATTTAACAATACGTTGATAAGCCAAGCTACCAAAATTTAGCGCATCCAAATCCAGTGCTACGCCCCCTTGGTCAAGAATACGCATCACCACTTTTTCACCGTGCATCGCTGGTAGCGTCGATATACGCATATCAAAATGATTTTTCTGCAGATTCACATGTATGCGACCATCTTGCGGTGTGCGTGTATTAGAAATATCCAACTTTGACATGATTTTAATACGCGAAACCACCGACGAGTGATACTGACTGGGAAAATGGATCATCGGATGCAACAGCCCATCAACACGCAAACGTACAACACTCTGCTTGTCTGCCGGTTCAATATGAATATCCGATGAACCAACCTCCATCGCATGCATTATCAATCCGTTGACCAACTTGATAATAGGCGACTCATCAGCGCCCCGTTTCAACGCCTCCAGATCAACGGATTCATCTTCATCATGGGCCGCATAAAGTAACTCCTGATCATGCAGAGCATTAACCGTTTCGCCAAATAGGTGGTCCTGTTGCGTATCCAAGTCATTGATTTTAGCCATGAGGTGGTCTGGATGCGCCAAGTGTGGAATAATGTGCTTGCCCAGCTTAAACGCCAGTGTATCAAGCATATCCACATCAACGGGGCGAGCAGTAGCTATCGTCAGATCGGTTTCACTTTTAGAGATGGGAACAAAAGTATGTTCCAAGCAGAGAGCATGCGGGCAGAGCGCCATTAATTCACTATCAATCGTGCAGTTACGTATATCAACGTAAGGAGCCTTATAGAGCTTTGCCAACGCATGGAGTAACAAGGCATCATCAACGCTCTCTATGTCAAGCAGAGCTGCCAGCAGACTCTTTTTATTCGCCAGCGCCCCCATCTCGGCCGCTGTCAACTGCGCTTCCGTTAACACGCCTGTACAAATTAATTGTCGCTGATACTTCAGATGCATAATAGACTAACCCCTTCCATGATCTCTGATCATGATTGATGACTCGTCCATCCATGGGCGTAGTAATGATGCATAATGGTCTATTACTTTCCCGACCCAGCACATTACCAGCAGAATAGTAACCTACAACGCCGCTTAAAGCATCCACTTACTGGCATCCTTCACCAGCCATAAAAAATAGTTAACGCTCTACACAACTAGAAGATGTCTATTTAGCTTCCGTAAGCCGGATTATCAGGGGCGTTTTTTATTGATTCCCTCACCCCCAACCCTCTCCCTGAAGGAGAGAGTTGGGGGTGAGGGAATCAACTATTTGGCGAAGCCTTTTCCATCTTAAGTGGAAAGCCTTCATGTGTAAACCGGATAATGAAGGATGCCCTTAAAACCATATAATAACTACAACAGCGCGGACAAGGATATGGGATATAGAGATGAAAAAAGAGCAGCGACAACGAATTGTAGATCGTCATCGAGATAGCTTGAAACGCCATGGCTATCATCCTAACGCCTTATACTGGAGTAGCATTGAAATCCAGCAGCTACGGTTTAAAATCCTGGCGGCCGTCGGCATGAAAGAAGCTGATTCATTGCTTGATGTTGGCTGCGGCTTTGCAGATTTTAAAAGCTGGCTAGAAGGCGAGGGGACGGCCGTAAAATATACGGGTGTTGATCTCTCTCCAGACCTTCTCCGCGTTGCACAACAGAAGCATCCCGATGCAGCACTACTATGTGGTGAGTTGCTGGATTTTAGTTTTGCTGCCAACGCTTTTGACTGGGTTGCTCTCTCGGGTGCGATGAATGAGCAACTGCATGATGATGGCGATTATGCGCGAAAGATGATTGCACAGATGTATCATATATCGCGCAAGGGGATTGCTTTTAATATGCTCGATGGGCGTACAATCAATGCCCATGACCTGCAAAGTGTTGAGCCGCATAAGATGCTTAAATATTGCCAGACGCTCTGCAAAAATGCGGCGCTGCTAGATGCTTACCTCGCCAATGACTTTACAATCTATATGCAGAAATAGTGGCCACGATATTTTTTTAGATTCTGTCGTATAACGTAGTTGAAGCCCCTAGCATACGGACAATTCAAACGTGAATCACTATAGCTTCGACGCTTAACGACATCCATAAACAGTCAGAGACTTTCCACCACAGAGTCACGAAGGGCACGAAGAGAATCATGATCATAAATAAACATGTTCAACTAAAGTTGGCATCCTTCACCAACTATAAAAAATAGTTGACGCTTTAGGGCCGCGGAAAGAATAAATCATCCACGTGCTGGTCTATAAGTCCGCATGCTGCGTTGCCACAGAGTTACTACTAAAGGCAGTAGGCTATCGCGCCCATTCAGGGCTTGCTTATGCGCTTGATTTGGCGCCTTGAATCCAACTACTATCCTGCGCATAA
>JAUZRH010000066.1 GCA_030950555.1 Mariprofundus sp.
CCTTCTGCGTTGCCACAGAGTTACGACTAAAGGCAGTAGGCTATCGCGCCCATTCAGGGCTTGCTTATGCGCTTGATTTGGCGCCTTGAATCCAACTACTATCCTGCGCATAATCTGGATACTTTATTCTTTCCGTGGCCCATAAGCTTCTGATCGGCATGTAGCGGTCGCTCTTCGAGATGGAAGGTGACATCTTCATTTTCCGGTTTACACATTAAGGCTTTTTTTAAGACGGAAAAGGCTTCGCCAAATAGTCGATTCCCTCACCCCAACCCTCTCTCTCCGGGAGAGGACTTGGGTGAGGGGATCAATAAAAAACGCCCATGATTAAAAAGGCTTACGGAAGATGAAGAGATATCTTTCAGCTGCGAGGTAACGTAAAGCGTTAATTATTTTTTATAGTTGCTGAAGGATGCTTTTTTCTTTTTAAATCATTTTTTGATGATCGGTCTATTCTATTGGCAACATATTTTTTGAAAAAAGTATCAACTACTTTTGAGGTTGTATGAAGGATGCCCAAAAATCAAGCCAGCAACTTCAGTTGGTGGTCATTGACTCGGGCCTAAGCCCTCGCTGGCAAAACGTTGCAACCAGCTAGTTGCTTGGTCAACAGGAATGGCTCGACTAATCACATAACCCTGGATGCGGTCACATTTCATGGCGGCAAGTCTATCCCAGCTTTCAACACTCTCCACCCCTTCCGCAATCACTCGCAAGCCGATACTATGAGCCATATTAATCAAAGTGCGTACAATAATATCATCACTCTTAGACGCATCCATGCCCATAATAAATGAGCGATCAATCTTCAGTTCATCCACTAAAAGATGCTGCAGATATGCAAACGATGAGTAGCCCGTGCCCAAATTGGTAATAGAAACATCCACCTTAATCTTGTCCAGCGCCCTTAGCACTTTAGCGGCTTGCGAAGGTTCGGCCATAATCACCTCATCTGTTATTTCCAAAACCAAACGATGATCAGGCAACCCGTATTTAGAAATGTAACTGCTAATACGCTCAACTATAGATGCTTCTAAAAGACATTGGCCGGTTAGGTTGACACTGATTCTTACAGGCATCCCCAAATCACTCCATGCCACGGCCTGAGCAATAGCAGTTTCAAGAACCCAGTAGCTCAAGGGAATAATTAAACCCGACTCTTCTGCCATAGGAATAAATTGATCTGGGAAAATAGTACCTTTTTCTGGGTGTGGCCATCGGATTAGTGCCTCCATAGATGGAAACCCATGTTGGCTAATATCCACTTGTGGCTGGTAGTATAAGATTAGTTTATTGGCGCTAATAGCTTGTTTAAAATCCATAAATAGACGTGACTTCTGCACACTTTTCTGATCATTTAAGGGGTTATAAATGACCTGATTTAATTGTTTCTCTTTTGCCTGGCTGAGTGCCACCTCAGCATATTGCAGTAAACCGGTTAGTGCTTCAGCATGCGTTGGGAACTCAACGATGCCCACTCTTAGTGTGATCGAAATCCACTCGCCCTGTAGATCAAAAGGGGTGGATAATGCCTTGTGAAGCTTTTCTGAAACCTCTTTGGCCTCAATCGCACTGCTATTTAGTAGCAATGCTATAAATTCATCGCTACCAACCCTAGCCAGCGTATCAGATTCACGCATCATGTCTTTCATGCGATGGCTGATCTCCTGTAATAATAGATCACCAAATTGGTGGCCGCGTGTATCATTGATATATTTAAATTGATTAATATTTATCGCCATTAATGCACAATAAAAATTATCACGTTTGGCCAGCTGAAAAGCGTGTGCAGAGCGCTCAATCAATAACGAACGATTTGCCAAGCCCGTCATCTCATCATGCATAGATTGACGCTGCATCTGCTGACCCTTCTGCATTAGCTTGGTAGAAAGGCGTTCATTTTCCTGAGACAATCTGTCTCGCTGCTGTAACAACTGCTGTTGAGCGGCAAAGGATTGTACCAATAAGTCATCGACCGGTTGATTCATCACCCTTTCGCGAACCAAATCCACGGCAGCATCATTCACCCAAGCCGGTAGATTGACCTGTTCCCTTAATTCATCACTGCGAATAATTAACAACCACAATGCTGCCTGTATTTCGATCTCACAGTGGATCAAACAGGCTCTTAAGGGCTCATTAAGCGTTGTTACCGACATCGCAATAGCTTCAGCGCGCTCCTGCGGTACACCCAAATTAAGTGTTAGGTATAGCACTTTGTAGTAAGCAATCGCAATATGAGGTTGCCCGTGAATATAGATTTCAGCAATTTGTTTTTTCCCTATCATCGTATCATCCCTCACTACCGCCTCAATGATGGGCAATGAAAGGTGCTAAATCAATCATATAAAAACTGGAACACCGAATAATACTAAGCTCATAATACAGTCACACTTGCTGGAAAGGGAACCTCTGTCACAATAGCGCCCATGATAGAAACAGCCATCGCAAATAGTAACGATCAAGAACTAGCGCAACTTTGTGCACTCACACTTACCGAGCTACAAGGGTTGATGGCTGCTTGGATGCAGCCAAAGTTTCGCGCTAAGCAAATTTTAGACTGGTGTAATAAAGGTATATTAAATCCAGCTCTGATGAAAAATATTCCAGCGCCACTGCAAGAGCGACTGGCAAATTCACTACTATGTGAGCCGCTCACACTGGTGCGTCGGGAATGCTCTAGTGATGGCACACGCAAATATCTCTTTTCGCTCAACCGGGTACGTCTTGCAACGAAGATGGTCGAAGCGGTATTTATTCCTGAAGAGAAACGTGGCACTGTATGTATCTCCTCACAGGTTGGCTGTGTATTGGATTGTCCATTTTGCCATACTGGCACCCAGGGCTTTGAAGGTAATCTTACCGGTGGAGAGATCATCGCTCAAATATTGGCAATCAAAGCTGACCTGCGTCATGATCCCATGGACAATGAACTACATCAAGAGGTGACCCATATCGTCTATATGGGCATGGGCGAGCCGCTGGCCAATGAAAAAGGTCTGCACAGCAGCCTTGCAATATTAATGAGTGATGACGGATTAAAGCTGTCACGCCGTCGTATTACTGTCTCCACCTCTGGGCTTACCCCTCAAATTGAACGTTTGGGGCAGTTATATCCTGTAAATCTTGCTATTTCACTGCATTCGGCCATCAATACAAAAAGAGATACACTGGTACCTATCAACCGTAAGCACCCTTTACAAGAGTTGCGTCAATGCCTTGATCATTATCCACTAGCACTCCAGCGTCATATTACACTGGAGTATGTTCTGTTAGCTGAGGTCAATGATCAGGCAGAGGATCTGGCTGCATTGGTGGCGTTTATCAATCCGGAACGAGAGTGGATTAACCTTATTCAATTCAACCCTTACCCCTCCTCTCCCTTCAGTGGAACATCAAAGGAGAACATGAATAGATTTTCGCAAAGCTTGATTTCAAAAGGAATTCGTGCCACTGTAAGGCGCTCGCGTGGCGATGATATCATGGCTGCATGCGGGCAACTTAAAGCAAGCACAGAAGAGGTTATATGAGTCAGACAGGTCAGATCACCCCCTCTCGTACCGGCATTATCGGTGGCAGCGGTCTCTATGAGATGGATGGTATCGAAGTTATCGACAGACTAAACATAGAGACGCCCTATGGCCCACCTTCTGATGAATTGGTGCTGGCACGTATCGGGCAGCAAGAAGTTGTTTTTTTACCTAGACACGGTCGTGAGCACACCATTCCCCCGCATAAAATAAATTATCGCGCCAATATCTATGCTATGAAACTGGCCGGGGTCAATCGCATTATCTCTGTTTCAGCTGTCGGTTCACTGCGCGAAAATATTCACCCAGGTGATTTTGTGCTGGTCGACCAGTTTATTGATCGTACCCACTCACGCGAGAGTAGCTTTTTTGATGGACCCATTGTCGCTCATGTCTCCATGGCCGATCCGGTATGCCACGCCTTACGCAGCAGCTTACAAGCCGTTTGTCAGCGTGAAGGGATAAACAGCCATGACGGCGGTAGTTATCTGGTGATGCAGGGACCCCAATTCTCCTCCCGTGCAGAGTCAAAGCTCTATCGTAGTTGGGGTATGGATGTTATTGGCATGACCAACTTGCCCGAGGCCAAACTCGCCCGTGAAGCTGAGATTTGTTATGCAACCGTTGCTATGTGTACTGATTACGATTGTTGGCATGAGCAAGAGGCCGATGTTTCGGTTCAGTCCATCATTGAAGTGATGCAAAGCAATGTTAAAAACGCGAAAAAGATGCTGCACTCGTTTTTCCAGCATGAGCAAGCTTGCCGCTGTAGTAGTCATTGCCAGAAGGCGCTTGAAGAGGGTATTTTTGCAGATCTCAAAGCGCAGGATGACGCTGCTTTACGGCCCGTTTTAGCGCTGGTCTCGCGTCTGCTGTGAACCATTTTATCGCCACGTTTCGCCACCTCCTCGTTGGCCTGATAACACTTTGTGTGCTGACAGCATGTGCAACGACCACACCTAAAGAAGATCAACGACTACATAAACTTGCTAAACTCCATTATCAAATCGGTGTTGACGCCCTCTCCAAGGGGCTTCTACCCAAGGCCTTTGAGGACTTAATGGAGTCTAATGAGATCTTGCCCAACCAGCCAGAAGTATTAGATGCACTCGCATATGCTTGGTTACTGCGCGGAGAATTGCATAAATCGGAAGCTTTCTACATCAAAGCACTCCAACACGGGGGTGGTGCAGCCACGCAAAATAACTATGCCAATCTGCTTAATAAATTAAAACGTTATAGCGATGCTGAAAAACGTGCCCGCGCTTCATTGGCTGACCCTCGTTACCCCAATCAGGACCTGGCTTTTATCAACTTGGGTGACGCCCTTTTGGGACAGCAAAAATATCCTGAAGCCATTGATACTTTTCGCCTTGCACGCCAATTCAACCCCCGCAGTAACCTTATAAATATAAGGTTGGCTAGCGCTTATAGTAAAAACGGGCAGAGCAAACAGGCTGAAGCTTTATATAGATCCGTGATTAAGCTTGAGCCACAAAACCGCTTGGCGGTCGATGGCCTACTCACTCTATTGATCCAACAACACCAAACCAGACAAGCACATGAACTGCTCTATGCTTTTGCAGAACAGACCACATCTACAGCTGATCGTGCATGGAGTTATGACCAGTTGCATCGCTTGGATCAGGGAACCAACCATGAAAAATCCAGAAACTAAACCAGCCAACGAAGAAAAAGTCGAGCCAGTAGATCCCTATCTGGCACTGCTTGCAGAAATTGGTGGAAAATTAAATACAGCACGCATAGCTATATCTGAACCGTTGGATACACCCGCTCGAAAATTAAAACTGCGTCGCAAACACCTATATGCACTTGAGACAGGTATCTGGGATGAGATACCCGACAAAGTCTATGGTCTGGGTTTTTTACGTCAGTATAGTGACTACCTAAAACTCGATTTAACAGAAGAAATTGAACGCCTTAAAAATAGCAATTACACGCTTACCCGGCCCATGACTTTCCCTGATCCTCCCGTTGCTCCTTCTAAGCGCTGGGCTTGGCTTAGTGCCTCACTTTTTATCATTTTGATGTTAGCATACAACTTCACCAACCTTGGTTCACAAAAAGAGGTGATTCATCATGCTCCTAGCATAGCCTCTGATATCAAAGCTAAAGCTTCTTCAAGTAGATTAGCACTTGAGCCGAGCGATAGCGCAGAAACGGAATCAAACAAGGCCCCTATCCCCCTGCCAATAAAAGAGAATAAGCAACCTCCACAAGCAGAGAAACAGAATGGACAAGCGAATAATATATCCTCACCCCCAGCAGAAAATATCAACACACAGATAGCAAAGACCCACCTCTACCGGTTTAAAGCTGTCGATGATGCAGTTTGGCTACAGTTATCGAGCCGTACGGATGGTCATAGTAAGCTCATTAAAGAGGTATTACTTGAGAAGGGTAAGGCGTTTTCTATCCGTCACCCCTCGGCTAAGCTCTGGCTAACTTGTGGTAACGCTCCTGCGCTGCGCATTTTTATTGATGGTAAATTATTTACTGGAAAAAATGGCTTGGGCGAGGGTAAAAAAATAGTACGCGACTACAAAATCAGCCCAAACAGATAGCAAGCTATGTATGGTCCTTGCAATCTTTTGAAATAAAAGCATATTTCTCTGCCTTAAAGAGAGAGATGGGAGAGTTATCGGATGAGTACAACTGATTTTCAATTTGCGCGCAAAAATATGGTCGATCATCAAATTCGTTGCTGCAAGGTGCTCGATGCAGCCACACTTGATCTTGTTGAGTCGATGCCCAGAGAAAATTTTGTCCCTGAACACGTTAAGAGCTTAGCCTATATGGAGGGTCATGTGCCTCTAGCTTGCAATCAAGAGATGCTTAGCCCCCTGCAAGAGGCCGCTATTCTCTCTCACCTAGCCCTTAACAGTAGTGATCGTGTACTGGAAATTGGTACCGGCAGCGGCTTTTTAACGGCCATGCTTTCCATGCAGGCACAGGAAGTTATTAGCTGTGAGATTCACGAGCCTCTAGCAGAAATAGCGCACACTCACCTTCAACAACATGGCGCGGATAATGCCACCGTCATTACGGTAAATGCTCTGGATGAAGAGGCCATCATGGCACTGCCTGAAATGCAGCAACCTTTTGATGCCATTATTCTTGCAGCATCACTACCGGAAGTACCATTGCATTTGAAGTCAATGCTTAAAAATGGCGGTAAGATTATTTCTTTTGTAGGCCAAAACCCCGTTGTATCGCTAGTTCTTGAAATAAAATCCGATCCTACATGGCAGAAAGTCAGTATTTTTGAAACATTACTTCAACAGATGGAAGGAGCACCAGAGAAACGTCAGTTCGTATTTTAAATAACCTCTGTTGCAAAATAATGTTGAAAAGAGTGTTCACCACGAAGGCACGAAGTAAAAGATTCCCCGTCAGATATTAATGAGTGGGTCTTTAGGGCCGCGGAAAGAATAAATCATCCACGTGCTGGTCTATAAGTCCGCATTCTGCGTTACCACAGAGTTACTACTAAAGGCAGTAGGCTATCGCGCCCATTCAGGGCTTGCTTATGCGCTTGATTTGGCGCCTTGAATCCAACAACTATCCTGCGCATAATCTGGATACTTTATTCTTTCCGTGACCCTTAGTGAGTCATGCTATTAAAAAAATCTACGCATGAACAGTTGATGAACGATTGCAGTGTGAGTGAAATATAATGTTTCTGTCATTTCGTTGTCATAACTAAAAGTTAGCTTTTCGACAAATAATAATAAAGGAGACTGATGATGGTGATGCATAACATAATCAATAAATATCTTGATGCTGTAGAAAATAAATATGGTGTGGATGTACGTAATAATACTGAAGTTGAACATCGTGGTGGCACGTCAATCTTTCTAAAAGGGGCAGAAACTCATAATGGACAGGTTGTCGATATGGGCAAGATGGTCTTGATGACGACGCATTTGCAGTCAAGTCACTAAATACGAAGTGATCGTAAAGCTTATTCAGAGGCTGGATTTATCCAGCCTCTTTTTTTGTTTTCAAATTATATATGGGGGATAATAAGCGTCTACTAGGATATCTATCTCTATGTAGTAGTTGGGTGCGGGAAGGTTTGATTTCAACAGCACTATATAGTGATTCAAGTATGAATTGTACGTCATTCCCGAGCTGATCGGGAATCCACCATTGCAGAGTGTGATTGAGAACAATGGATTCCCTCACCACGCCTTCACGGGGGCAGGTTCTCCACGGGAATGACAGGCGTGATGCTTAAATCACTATAGGCTTACTTTGTGCTTTGGCATCTTTGTAGTGAGCTGTTGGTTTAGGTTGTGGGCGTCAGGATTATTCATAGCGACTGTGATTTCAGTCTTGAATTATCATCTACTTTTAATTTAAGGCCTATAAACGTAAGCTGAGCGGCTAAATAAACTATACGTTTCTGAATAAGAGTGGGGTAAGATGGGTAGCAATAAGGATTTTCTCTTGGTTGAAGGGTGGGTTGAGGAGCATGGTGATTATCTTCATTGTTTTGCCACTACCCGATTAAATGGTGATAGAGAGATGGCTCGGGATATGGTCCAAGAGACTTTCATTGCAGGGTGGAAGGCATATCAGGCGTTTGAAGGAAAATCCACGGTGCGGACATGGCTGACGGGTATTTTGAAATATAAAATCATAGATCACATTCGCAAACAAGTTCGTGTTGAAAATCTAGCTGATGAAATTAGTCGTGATCCTAGTTCCGATTGGTTTGGTAGTGATGGGCGGTGGCATGAGTCCCCTAAAGCATGGGGTTCGAGTCCTGAGTCTCTTTGTGAAAATGATAATTTTCACATGATATTGCATCGTTGTATGGCAAAGTTGCCAGATGTGCAGAGGCAGGTATTCACTCAGCGGGAGCTCAGTGGTGATAGCAGTGATGCGATTTGTAAGGATTTGGATATTAGTTCGTCTAACCTGCATGTGCTGATGCATAGGGCGAGATTATCACTGCGCGCCTGTCTAAATCATCACTGGTTTGGAAAGAGGGAGCTATAATGTATTCATGTAAGCAAGCTAGCCGTATGGCATCGGATGCTCTTGATCGTAAGCTGACATGGTCTGAGTTTTTTCATTTAAAACTGCATCTTATGATGTGCGGTATGTGCCGGGGTTTTAATCAAAATATTCACTTGCTTGAGTCAGCGCTGAAAAATATCAACCATAAAAGTTCACGGGAAGGGCTTTCGGCGGATGAAAAAGAGTCAATAAAGAAGAGTGTTAAAAGGGCTCTGGAGAACGAGCATCACTGATTGACCTATATAAACTATGGATTCATATGGCTACTGTCATATTATTTATTTGTAAGAACTGATCGTTAATGTCGACTACACTCTCGAATCTCTTGTATGGTATAATCAAGCTAATCTTAATAAGTAATCATCAGTGCTATTAGGCGCTAAGATAATAGGAGAACATAGATGAAAAAAATATTTCTAGTGCTATTAATGGCATTGGTGGCGGGTCTGTTTTTTTACTTTGACCTGAATGAACTACTTACTTTGCAGGGGATGAAAGAAAGCCTCTCCAGCTTTGAAACATGGCGTGTTTCTTCGCCGTTGGTGGCTGCTGCTCTCTTTTTTGCTGTTTATGTTGTGGTGACCGCCCTCTCTCTGCCAGGAGCCGTGATGATGACACTGGCCGGAGGCGCACTCTTTGGTTTGATATGGGGCACGGTGATTGTCTCCTTTGCCTCCAGCATCGGCGCACTGCTCGCTTTTCTTGTCTCCCGCTATCTGCTCCGTTCGATGGTTGAATCACGTTTCGATGGTGAGCGACTGCGTGCAATGAATGAGGGCATTCAACGTGACGGCCCCTTTTATCTCTTCACCCTGCGCCTCGTACCGCTGTTTCCCTTCTTTATGATCAATCTACTGATGGGCTTAACCGCCCTGCGCGGCGCCACTTTTTATTGGGTGTCGCAGTTAGGCATGCTGGCAGGGACACTGGTCTATGTGAATGCCGGCACTCAGTTGGCACAGCTGGACTCTCTCTCCGGCATCCTCTCGCCCGCACTGCTCTTCTCCTTTGCCCTGCTCGGCCTCTTTCCGCTGCTAGCAAAAAAAGGCTTGGCCATTCTGAAACGCCGCCGCATCTATGCGCGCTGGCAGCGCCCTGCCAGGTATGATCGCAACATGGTAGTGATCGGTGGTGGTGCCGGTGGCTTGGTCTCCTCCTATATTGCAGCCGCCGTCAAAGCGAAGGTGACGCTGATCGAGACGCATAAAATGGGTGGCGATTGCCTGAACTACGGCTGCATTCCCAGTAAAGCGCTGATTCGGAGTGCCAAGCTTGCCCACCAGATGCGCCATGCCACCCATTATGGCTTAACCAGTGCGGAGCCAAGCTTCTCCTTTAAACAGGTGATGCAGCGGGTGCATGATGTGATCAGTGCGGTGGCACCCCATGATAGTATCGAGCGCTACACGGATTTGGGCGTGGAGGTATTGCAAGGGTACGCCCGTATTGTTGATCCGTGGACGGTCGAGATCACACTCAATGACGGAACTATTCAAAAATTAACCACACGTAGTATTGTGATTGCTACGGGCGCTCGTCCTTTTGTGCCACCACTGCCCGGACTTGATGAGGTTGGTTATGTCACGAGTGACACCTTGTGGGAGCGTTTTGCGACACTCGATGTGCCACCAAAACGGTTGGTTGTGCTTGGCGGTGGTCCGATTGGTTGCGAGTTGGCCCAAAGTATGGCGCGCTTAGGCTCCCATGTGATTCAAATTGAGATGGCTCCCCGTATTATGATCCGTGAAGATGAGGATGTGGCTGATCTGGCGGCGGCATCCTTACAGCGTGATGGCATTGAATTACTCACCGGACATAAGGCGCTGCGTTGTGAACTGGAAGGGAGTCAAAAATTTATTATTGTAGAGCATCAGGGCAAGGAGTTGCGTATCGAATTTGATGAGTTGCTCTGTGCGGTGGGCCGCGCTGCACGTCTGAGTGGTTATGGTCTAGAGGAGCTAGGCGTTGAAACGGCTCGTACGATAGTCACCAATGAGTATCTGGAGACCATCTACCCTAATATCTATGCTGCAGGCGATGTCGCTGGTCCCTATCAGTTTACCCATACGGCCGCCCATCAGGCGTGGTATGCCGCGGTGAATGCGCTGTTTGGTAATCTGAGACGCTTTAAGGTGGATTATCGCGTGATTCCATGGGCAACCTTTGTTGATCCGGAAATCGCGCGGGTCGGCTTAAATGAACAGGAGGCGAAAGAGAAGGGAGTGGCTTATGAGCTGACCCGCTATGGCATGGATGATCTGGATCGTGCCATTGCCGATGGTGCGGCGCACGGCTTTGTGAAGGTCCTCACCGTACCTGGTAAGGATAAAATCCTGGGTGTGACCATTGTTGGTGAACATGCGGGTGATCTGCTGGCTGAGTTTGTTTTGGCCATGAAACATGGTTTGGGGCTGAATAAAATTCTCGGTACGATTCACTCCTACCCCACCTGGGCTGAAGCCAATAAATATGCGGCTGGCGAGTGGAAGCGCGCCCATGCACCAGAAAAATTGATGGTATGGCTTAGCCGTTACCACGCTTGGCGTCGGGGGTAATTCAGTGTTACGTATTTTTTTACTGCTACTATGTAGTAGCTGGTTCGTGCCTGTTGCAATGGCTGCGCCGTTTGATCACAGTCTGTGGAATAAAATGCTTCATGAGTATGTACACTCAGCTCATCATGACGCGACAACAGTGGTTGATTATGCTGGTTTTTCTAAAGAGAAGGCGCATCTGAAAAGTTATTTAAAGCAACTATCCAAGGTCAAGCAGGATGAATTTGATAGCTGGTCGCATCAAGAGCAACTCGCATTTTTAATTAATAGTTATAATGCTGGGACTGTTTCCTTAGTGCTAACCGGCTATCCGAAGCTGCAATCTATCAAGGATCTGGGTAGTTTTTTTAGATCACCTTGGAGTAAGTCTTTTATACCACTGCTCGGTGAAACACGTTCTCTAGATGATATTGAGCATCAACTGATTCGGGGTTCAGGTAGATACAATGAGCCACGGGTTCATTTTGCTGTGAATTGCGCCAGTATTGGCTGTCCTGCACTGCGTCCGGAGGCCTATACAGCGGCGAAGCTGGATAAGCAGCTGGCAGAGCAGACAAAAGCTTTTCTTTCTGATCGTAGTCGCAATCGTTTGGAAGGTGATCAACTTAAAGTATCTTCGATCTTTAAATGGTACCGGGCAGATTTTGAAAAGGGGTGGGGCGGCATACATTCACTACCTGAGTTTTTTGCGCGTTATGCATCCTCGCTGTCGCTATCGGCTCAACAGCTTACAGCTTTGCAAAATAGTAAAGTAGATATTGAATTTCTTGATTATGATTGGCATTTGAATGCTGCCAGCGTGGCATCTCTTTAATCATGCGAGAGCTACGCATTGTCATGATTGCCAAGGCGCCGGTGGCGGGCTTTGCTAAAACCAGGTTGATTCCGGCACTCGGTGAGTCGGGTGCGGCCAGTGTTGCTGCCAAGCTCATTACACATACCGCTGAGCAGGCCGTGGCAGCTAAACTGGGTGCGGTGGAATTATGCGCGGCACCGGATGCGAAGCACCCCATTTGGCAAATACTGGCGCTACCTGAAACATTGCTTTGGAGCGATCAGCAAGAGGGTGACCTAGGTGATCGTATGGCGGCAGTGGTTAAGCGGCTGACGGACAAACAAACGTCAGTTCTATTAATTGGTGCTGATTGTCCCTCACTGGATGCCGCGCTACTTAGGCAAGCGGCAGCAGCCCTAGAAAATCATGATGCGGTGATGGTGCCAGCAACAGATGGTGGCTACGTTCTGCTCGGTTTGAATCAAGATGCCCCCTCTGTTTTTAGTAATATTTCATGGAGTAGTAGTACGGTTTTCAAGGAGACAATGGATCGACTGACACAGCTGGGTTGGTCTGTTTGTCTGCTCCCGGAACGCTCTGATATTGATCTACCTGCAGATCTTAAACAGCTACCCGCAGGCTGGATGGATGAACTGTTTATGGATGGTTTGTTTGGCCGAGTGCCAACTAGCTATAGTGACACTAAAATAGCAGAGCATTTTCTCTGTTCAGCTTGACTAGCGAGCCAGTGACGCCCTGTGTTAGTGGATTCTCGATCAGATCGGGAATGATGTCTAAATTGTTGAATCATGACACTTTATTGCGAGGAATATATGCACGACATTGTTAAAGAGTATTATGGTAAAGAGCTTGGCGGGACAGCCGATCTAAAGACGTCAGCCTGCTGTGATGCGAGCGCCGTACCGGTCTGGTTAAAGCCGTTACTGGCATCGATTCATCCAGATGTATTATCGCATTATTACGGTTGCGGGCTTGTCTGCCCTGCACTATTGGAGGGATGCCGTATATTGGATCTAGGCTGTGGCTCCGGTCGTGATGTCTATGCGCTGGCCCAACTTGTTGGTCCGAATGGTTTAGTGGTTGGCGTGGATATGACTCGCGAACAGCTTGATTTAGCAGAAACGCACCGCGCTTACCATGCGGAGAAATTCGGTTATGATAACGTCAAACTTCTCCATGGTTATATCGAAAAATTAGATGAGCTGGATCTACAGCCGGGCAGCTTTGATGTGATCGTTTCTAACTGTGTGGTAAACCTCTCACCGGATAAAGATGCCGTGCTACGTGGTGTTCACCGTCTGCTAAAAGAGGGTGGTGAGTTCTATTTCTCTGATGTCTACGCTGATCGCCGTGTACCGGATGCTGTGCGTCATGACCCGATTCTCTATGGCGAATGTCTGGGCGGCGCACTCTACTGGAAAGATTTTTTACGCCTCGCGTATAATACTGGCTTTACCGATCCGCGCCTGACAGAAGATCGTCCACTGGAGGTGACCGATCCTGTACTGGCTCCTCGGGTTGGTAATCTTAAATTTTTCTCAGCCACGTATCGTCTATTTAAGCTGGTCGATCTGGAAACCGCTTGTGAAGATTATGGTCAGGCTGTTATTTATCGCGGTACGATTACCAACCACCCCCATCGCTTTATCTTGGATAAACATCACGCTATAGAAGTAGCTAAGGTTTTTCCCGTCTGTGGTAATACATGGCGCATGTTACATGAGAGTCGTTTTGCAGCTCACTTTGATTTTATCGGCAATTTTGATCATCACTATGGCCTATTTGATGGCTGTGGTGAAACCATACCTTTTGATATGGAACAAGGTTTGTCTGAAAACAGTGGTTGCTGTTAGGGCGTTAATGTAAGCCATGATTAAAACACAAAGTGAATTTGAAAGAGCCCTTTGAAAGATGTGGGGCTGAGGTTTTAGCCCCGCAGGTGCGGCTTTAGTGTACCTAATTTCCACACTGCGAAGGATAAGAGTTTGGCTGCAAGGCGCACGGTTTGGCGCATAAGCAAGCCTTGAATGGTGAATGGACGCGATAGGCTTCACCTGCAATAGAAGACTGACTGCAACGCAGAAAGCGATATTTTAGACCAGCAGAATGGGATGATGTGTGTTTCCGTGGCCCTAAGTCACAAGGTAGAGAGTGATTGTTGCGTTATTGCCATCGTTAAAGAAAAAACAGGAGAATAAAGATGAAAAAGATATTAATATTCACAAGTTTACTGCTGGCCAGTATGTGGTCACAGTCACTACTAGCGGCCAGTAACCATCTGGTGTTGACCGGCTCTAGTACCGTTGCGCCACTGGCACTGGAGATAGGTAAACGATTTGAAAAGTTAAATCAGGGTGTGCGTGTGGATGTGCAGACAGGTGGTTCTTCTCGCGGTGTGAATGATGCGCGCATGAAACTGGCCGATATTGGTATGGCTTCTCGCGCGTTAAAGGCCAATGAGTCAGACCTAACCGCTATTAAAATTGCCAATGATGGCATCACGATCATCCTACATAGTAGCAATAGAGTGGCTAACTTAAGTGATGAGCAGATTGTAGCGATCTATACGGGTAAAATTAGAAACTGGCGTGAAGTCGGTGGTAGTGATCAACCTATCACCGTGGTAAATAAGGCAGAGGGGCACTCGACGCTGGAGCTATTTTTGCATCACTTTCACCTGAAAAATAGTCAGGTCAAAGCCGATGCAGTGATTGGTGATAACGAGCAGGGCATTAAAACGGTAGCGGCCAATCGTGGTGCGATCGGCTATGTCTCCATTGGCACGGCCTCTTATGATGCTGAACATGGTGTGCCTATCCAGCTGCTGCCGATGAACGGCGTGACAGCCACCATTGAGCATGTGCGTGATGCTAGTTTTCCTCTCTCGCGTCCACTGAATCTAGTGGTGAACGGTAAGCCGGGTGAACTGGCTCAGCGTTTTATTAACTTTGCTCGCAGTCCCGCAGTAACCGACCTAGTTGAATCGCTCTATTTTGTTCCACTGGAGCATTGATCACTATCTTCATGCTTTATTAAGTGCGCTGGCTTTGGCTAGCGCATTTATTCTGCTGCTTATTGTTGCTTTTTTACTGATTGAAGCGTGGCCAGTTCTTAGTGGTAGTCATTGGCAAGCATTTTTTACTGATGCTAGTTGGTATCCATTGGAGGAGCAGTTTGGTTTGCTGCCGATGTTGGTGGCTTCCCTCACCATTATGCTAGGTGCGATGCTGATCGCGACCCCCTTGGGCTTGGCCAGTGCTATTTTTGTCACCTTTTTTGCTTCCGGTTTTTTACTGCGCTCGTATCGTCTACTGATCTCCCTGTTAGCGGGCATGCCATCAGTAGTATTAGGGCTTTGGGGACTGACGGTGCTTGTGCCCTTGATTGCCAGCTATCAGCCACCGGGTGCGAGTCTATTGGCAGCGACTGTGGTGTTGGCGCTGATGATTCTGCCGACGATTGCACTTGCCGCTGCCGCCGCACTGGCTGCTATTCCTGATCATCTGATGAGCGCTGCTGCAGCATTGGGCATGCGACGTAAAACACAAATTTTAAATGTTGCGCTGCCTGCCGCGCGGCTTGGCATCTGGAGTGCACTGCTGATGGCAATGGCACGGGCGCTGGGGGAGACCATGGTGGTGTTAATGGTGGCAGGCAATGTGGTTCAGTATCCACACGGTCTGTTTGATCCCGTGCGCGCACTTACGGCCAATATTGCCCTGGAGATGGGATATGCCATGGGCGATCATCGAGCGGGGCTGTTTGCATCGGGTTTAATGCTGACATTGATTGTGCTACTACTGGCCTGGCTGGCGACGATGATCACTGCCAGGAGCTCCTCTTATGAGTGAACGTCTCTTTGCTATGCTTATTTATCTGGCCGCCGCTTCTATCATGGCGCTGCTATTCTGGATATTGGCTGATTTGAGTTATCAGGGCTGGTCGCATCTATCCTTCGATTTTTTGATCGAGGAGCCGGCAAATGCTGGTAGAGAGGGTGGTATTGGCCCTATATTAAGCTCCACCCTGCTGATTATTGCTGTAACTCTGCTAGCGGCACTGCCTCTCGGTTTGGCCGTGGCCATCTGGCTGGCTGAATTTACCCGTCGTGGCGATCGTCTGGGACAATCAGTCCGTCTCTCTCTGGATGTATTGGCTGGCGTGCCATCGATTGTATTCGGCCTATTTGGCAACGCCTTTTTTTGTATCTATTTAGGCATGGGCTTTTCCATCCTCTCAGGTGGCTTAACGCTGGCCTGTATGATTCTACCTGTGCTGATTCGCACCAGCGAAGCGGGTATTACGGCTGTTAATGATGCCTGGCGGCAGGGCGCTTCCGCATTGGGCATGAGTAAATCCTCGGCGATCTACCATATTCTGCTTCCTGCAGCCTCGCCTGCCATTGCGGCCGGTTTGATTCTTGGCATTGGCCGAGCTACGGCAGAAACAGCCGCACTGATATTTACCAGTGGCTATGTCGATCGTATGCCTGAATCGTTGATGGATTCAGGACGTGCGCTATCTGTGCATATTTATGATCTATCAATGAATGTCCCAGGAGGTGATGGGGCAGCCCATGCGTCAGCACTTGTGCTTATTAGCTTGGTGGTGCTCTTGAGTATCGTAGCACAGGGGTTGACCGATCGCTACCTCAAAAGGAGATTAATGGTATGAGTCAATATAGTGATGTTACTTTTACACTGGGCAAGGTGGCACTGGCCGAACCATGCTGTGTACCTAAAGCGCTGCTGCAAGTCTCCGATCTCTCTATCGCTTATGGTGATCGCAAGGTACTAGAGACGGTTTCACTGGATATTTATAAGGGGTGTATTACCGCTCTGATTGGCCCATCCGGCTGTGGTAAGACCAGTTTTCTCTCCTCGATCAATCGCTTGACTGATCTGATTCCATCAGCAACAACAGAAGGCACGATTCTGCTGGATGGTAAGAATATACTGGATCGTTCAGTCGATACGCTTTCACTGCGCCGCCGTATTGGTATGATTTTTCAAAAGCCAAATCCATTTCCACTCTCGATTCGCCGTAATCTGGAGCTACCACTGCGCGAACACGGTTTGAAAGAGCGGAAATTGCTGAGAGAAAAGATAGAAAAAGCCCTGCGTGATGTCGGCCTATGGGCAGAGGTAAAAGATCGTTTGGAGAGTAGTGCGCTCTCTCTTTCCGGTGGCCAGCAGCAACGTTTATGTATTGCCCGTGCCCTAGTGCTGGAGCCAGAAATCTTGCTAATGGATGAACCATGCAGCGCCCTCGACCCGATCTCCTCGGCGGCCGTAGAAGAGTTGATTATTCGCCTGCGCGGGCGCTATACGGTTGTTATCGTTACCCATAATCTGGCCCAGGCCAAAAGAGTTGCCAACTATGCAGCCTTTTTCTGGATGAAAGAGCGCGTCGGAAAACTTATCGAATTCGGCCAGTGCCAACACCTCTTCGACGCCCCCAGTGATGCCTTGACCGCAGCCTATATTCAAGGCATCAAAGGCTGATTATCTCCCGATTATAGTGATTCAAGTTTGAAGATACCTTTTCTCGACATTCCCTCGAAGGCGTGGGCCGGGAATCCATAGGTTTTAGAATCAAACAGAGCGTTTGTTTGATGTGGATTCCCGATGCAACCCTCGGGAAGCAAGTGGCGGTGTTCCCGCTACGCGATAGGGTTAGCCAAGCAACCAAAACCGGGTCTGATTGATTTAGGCCGTCTAATGAACCCTATCGCGTAGCGGTAACACCACTACAGAAGGCGCTCTGCCATACAAGCATTCACCTGATAGGTATTCCCACTTTAAGGATTACTAAAAAGAGCCAATTGCAAAACTCGTGCGCGGCGATCGGCGGCCCCACTTTGGCCCATTTCCGCGCTGTTGTTTGCTCCATGGAACCACCATGCACCTCATTCCACCTCAAAAATGGACTCAAAGTGGGGTTGCCGCTCATCCACCCAGAGTTTTGCAATTGGCTCAAAAGCCAAAAAGTGGGAATGGAATTGTAATAAATACTCCTGTATTTCGACAGCCTAGGGTATTGCTCATGTCACAGTGCATTTGCAAGCTGAGGCTCTTGCTCTCCCTTCTGGAGAGGGTTGGGGTGAGGGGATCAACTATTTGGCGAAGACTTTTCTGTCTTAAGGAAAGCCTTAATGTGTAAACCGGAAAATGAAGGATGCCAAAAAAAGGTCTATTTTCAGACCTATCAGCCGCAAAAAAATGTTTACATACTATGTTGACAGTTGTTGCATCGTAGTGGGTCATGCTAAGTTTCGCAAAAAGTAAATCAGAAAACAAATATCGATCATACGCTATGCTTGATTAAGGGGATCATATGTCAGATAAGTCTAAGGCTTTGGAAACAGCGCTGAGTCAGATTGAACGTCAGTTCGGCAAAGGAACGGTGATGCGCCTTGGTGATCATGCCCGAGTAGCAGTAGAAGTGGTTCCAAGTGGTTCGCTGGCGCTGGATGTGGCTCTCGGCGTCGGTGGTTATCCTCGTGGTAGGGTTGTTGAAATTTATGGGCCGGAATCGTCCGGTAAAACAACCATGGCACTGCATGCGATTGCTGAAGCGCAAAAGATGGGCGGTAAAGCGGCGTTTGTGGATGCTGAGCATGCATTGGATCCTTCTTATGCTGAAAGACTCGGTGTGGATGTGGATAATCTGCTGGTTTCACAGCCTGATTCTGGTGAGCAGGCACTAGAAGTGGTGGATATGCTGACCCGCTCTGGGGCGCTTGATATTATCGTCGTGGATTCTGTGGCAGCGCTGACGCCAAAAGCGGAGTTGGAAGGCGATATGGGCGATTCGCACATGGGGCTGCAGGCACGCTTGATGTCGCAGGCGCTGCGTAAGCTTACTGGCTCTATCGCTCGCTCAAATACTATTATTATCTTTATTAACCAGATTCGCATGAAAATTGGTGTGATGTTTGGTAATCCTGAAACTACGACAGGTGGTAATGCGTTAAAGTTTTATGCCTCTATACGTCTGGATGTGCGCCGTATTGGTGCGATTAAGAAGGGTGAAGAGATCCTAGGTAATGATACGCGTGTGAAAGTCGTGAAAAATAAAGTGGCTCCACCGTTCAAACAGGCTCAATTTTCTATTATGTATGGTGAAGGTGTATCGCATGCTGGTGAAGTGCTGGATATGGGCGTGCAATATGGCTTTGTAAACAAGAGTGGTGCTTGGTACTCCTGTGGTAGTGAGCGAATTGGCCAGGGTCGTGACAATGCCATGACCTATTTGAAAGAACATCCGGAGATGATGTCAGATGTAGAGACCTCCGTGCGTGAACAGCTTGGTCTGATTAAGGGTGCTGACAAGGGCGAAGCGGCTGAATAAAGACGCCTTAGCGTGTTATCATAGTGCTGTTCGCTTATTAGCTGTACGAGAATATTGTGCTGTGGAATTGACTGGAAGGCTGCTTGATAAAACCTATCCAACGGAGCTAATATCCACTGTTCTGCGACGCTTAAAGCATGATGGTTATCTGAGTGAAAGTCGCTTTGCCGAAAGTTTTATACGCAGTCGTATGAAAAGAGGTGAAAGTCCACAAATCGCTGCCATGAAAGCACGTCACAAAGGTGTCGATGAGGCAGCTTTGCAGATAGCACTGGATCAAGCACTATTAAGCTATGATGCGGATGCGGTCTGTCGTGCACTACTAAAAAAGCGTGATCCACAAGGTTTACGCAGAGCAGATAAGCGGGTCTGGCAGCGACATGCCCGTTTTTTGCAAAATAAAGGTTTTGAAAGCGCTAAAATTGTGCGTATCATGAATGAATCTGTTCAGTTTGAGCACGATGACTGAGCAGGATGAGGAATAGATGAGAACATCGGAAATTCGGAACAAGTTTCTCGATTACTTTGCCAGCAAAGGCCATACGGTCGTGGAGTCCAGTTCACTGGTTCCGCATGGTGATCCAACATTAATGTTTACCAATGCCGGGATGGTGCAGTTTAAAAATGTATTCCTCGGCAATGAATCTCGCCCTTATCGTATGGCTACGACAAGCCAGAAGTGTGTGCGGGCTGGTGGTAAGCATAATGATTTGGAAAATGTTGGCCACACAGCGCGCCACCATACTTTTTTTGAAATGCTCGGAAACTTCTCTTTTGGTGACTATTTTAAGCCTGATGCCATTCGTTATGCTTGGGATTTCTTAACTGATGAGTTAAAACTTGATCCAACCCGTCTCTTTGTCACGGTGTTTGAAGATGATGATCAAGCCTATGATATATGGCATCGTGAAATTGGTCTCCCGACCGAAAGAATAGCTCGTATCGGTGCTAAAGATAATTTCTGGTCTATGGGTGATACTGGTCCATGTGGTCCGTGTTCTGAAATATTTTATGATCATGGTGCTGATATCTGGGGTGGCCCTCCGGGTAGTGCAGAAGAAGATGGTGATCGTTATGTTGAAATATGGAATCTGGTGTTCATGCAGTATGATCGTAATGACGATGGGGAGCTAATTCCGCTGCCAAAACCAAGTGTTGATACCGGCATGGGTTTAGAACGGGTGGCAGCTGTACTACAGGGTGTGCATAATAATTATGATATTGACCTGTTTACCAAGTTGATTGCTGCCGCGGGCAAAGTGACGGGCGTGAGTATGGGTGACAGTTCCGTTTCGGATGTCTCTCTGCGCGTGCTTGCCGATCATCTACGTTCGGTCTCATTTTTACTCGCCGATGGTGTGTTACCAAGCAATGAGGGTCGTGGCTTTGTTCTGCGTCGTATCCTGCGCAGGGCCTGCCGGCATGGACGGCTACTCGGCATGGATGAAGCCTTTATCTACCAACTGGTGCCAGCTTTGGTTGCAGAAATGGGGGAGCATTTTGCCGAGCTTAAAGAACACCAGGATAATATTATTCAGGTGATTCGCATTGAGGAAGAGCGTTTTATTAAAACCCTCGATAAAGGTTTGAAGTTAGTAGAACAAGCGGCAACGACCGCAGGTGCTGGTGGTACCATTCCAGGGAAAACGCTATTTTCCCTTTACGATACCTTTGGCTTTCCCACGGATCTGACAGCAGATATCCTTAAAGGACGTGATATTCACCTGGATATGGCGGGTTTTGAAGCCTGCATGGATGAACAGCGCACTCGCGCGCGTGCTGCATGGGGTGGTAGTGGTGAATCGGCACTCCCCAAAGCAATATTTGAGCTGCGCGAAGAGCATGGACCCACTGAATTTGTTGGCTACACCACACTGAACTCTGAAGGTGTGATTAGCGGAATGATTCGTGATGGCGAAGCTGTGAAAATGCTCAAGGAACATGATCAGGGCTGGTTGGTCTCCAACCAGACACCTTTTTATGCGGAATCAGGTGGCCAAGCGGGTGATACCGGACTGATCAGCATGGGGGATTCACTTTTTGAAGTGAGCGATAGTAAAAAAATGTTATCCGATCTCTTTGTTCACATTGGTAAGGTGGTGAAGGGTTCTTTTGAATGCGGGAATGTGGCTCACTTTGCGGTAGATCAACAGCGGCGCACAGCTATTCGCCGTAATCATACAGCCACGCATTTGATGCATGCAGCGCTGCGGAAATTTCTTGGTGAGCATGTGAAGCAGGCAGGGTCACTGGTAAATGAACAGAGATTACGCTTTGATTTCAGTCACTTTAAACCTTTAACTAAAGAAGAGTGTGATAATATTGAACGTGAGGTCAACCAAGCTATCTGGGCTAATGAGCCGGTAGAAACAAAGCTGATGTCTCAAGATCAAGCTGTTAAATCGGGCGCGATGGCGCTGTTTGGTGAAAAATATGGTGATGAAGTCCGCGTTGTCTCTGCTGGTTTTTCTACTGAATTATGCGGTGGTACACATGTTTCGGCAACTGGTGATATCGGGCCCTTTCGGATCAGTTCAGAAGTAGGCATTGCTGCGGGTGTACGACGCATTGAGGCGGTTACCGGTCACACGGCTTATCAGAGTGTCATTACAGATATTCACCTACTGGAAAAAACGGCCGCTTCTTTAAAGGTGCGCCCCTTTGAAACAGCCGATGCTGTAAGTAATTTACAGACAAAGATAAAAGCCTTGGAGCTAGAGCTTACTGCCTTGCGCGCGAAACAAGCCACCGGCCTGCTGGATGAGCTGATCAAACAAGCCGTCGAAATCAATGGTGTGAAACTACTTGCTGCTGAAGTTAGTGGTGTCAAAGATATGCGCGATTTTATGGATAAAGCGAAGACAAAGTTAAACTCAGGTGTGCTAGTATTCGGTATTAAAAATGGCGCAAAAGTTCAACTCGTTGCAGGTGTTACTGAGGATCTGTTAAACCGTTACCACGCGGGTAATATTATACGTGAAGTAGCCGTTCTATGTGGTGGTAAAGGTGGAGGAAAAGCTGATATGGCTATGGCTGGCGGTAGCGAACCATCTAAACTAAAACAGGCATTGGATAGTGTTGCTGGCCTGTTGAACAAGTAGCAGTTCTGCCATGCTTGAGCTAACTGAACTCTCTCTCTCTGTCTGTATAGATAGCCAATGGGTGGAAGCTGTCGCGGCAGTTTCATTAAGCTTAGAGCCTGGTCGGGTGCTTGGCCTGGTTGGTGAGTCTGGTTGTGGTAAGTCGATGACAGCTCAAGCAATATTACGCCTTGGTGAGTATCAGGGCGTCATAAAAACCCATGGTGATATCGCTTTGGATGGGCAGAGTCTTTTTGAAATCAGTGATGAAGCCCTGCGACGTATGCGTGGCGGACGCGTGGCGATGATATTTCAAGAACCAATGACAGCGCTCAATCCGGTATTCAGTGTGGGTAGTCAGTTGATTGAAGTGATTCGTTTACATCTGCAGTTGAATAAAAAACAGGCGCGTGAACGTGCCATCATGCTGCTTCATGATGTCGGGATGCAGCAGCCTGAGCAGCTTATTAAACAATATCCGAATGCACTCTCCGGCGGCATGCGCCAGCGTGTATTGATCGCCATGGCGATGGCGGCCGATCCCGATTATATTATTGCCGATGAACCGACAACGGCACTCGATGTGTCGGTGCAAAAGCGCATTATTGCGCTGCTGCTAAATCTGCAAAAGCGTCGCAAGCTTGGACTACTACTGGTAACGCATGACTTTGGTCTGGTCGCTGAGATGTGTGATGATGTGGCAGTGATGTATGCTGGCCAGATTGTTGAATCCGGGCCGGTAAAAGCTATTTTTGATGCACCGGCCCATCCTTATACCCGTGCTTTAATGGGATGCCGACCAGAAGTTTCTGAGGCAGGTGAATTGATGCCTGTGATCACAGGTCAGGTGCCGCCACCCGGTCGCTGGCCTGAAGGCTGCCATTTTGCGCCGCGCTGCAGTCTGGCCGATGCGGCCTGTAAGAGGCCGGTATTGAGTGATGCGTGGTCACAGGGTGAGCATCGGGCCCGCTGTCTGCATGTATTAGATGCTGTATTATGACGGTTTTATCTGTCAGAAATGTATATAAAAGTTTTTCTTCGACTTCCCTTTTAGGTTCAAATGCGGATAAAAAAAGAGCCGTGATTGATAGCTCTTTTGCTTTGGCGAGCGGTGAAACGCTGGCAATTGTTGGTGAGTCAGGCAGTGGAAAATCTACCCTTGCACGCTTAGCGATGCGTTTGTTAAGGAGTGATGCTGGCGAGGTATTTTGGCAAGGAGAAGAGGTGAGCCAGTTATCTACGCGCGTCCTGCGCAGCCGCCGTCATCATATTCAGATGGTGTTTCAAGATCCCTTTGCATCCCTGAATCCGCGCATGAAAATATGGGAGTCGGTGGGCGAGGGGTTGAGAGTCCATCATCGCGCGCTTTCTCACGCCCAGCGCCGTGAACGGGTAGCAGAAACACTTTTTTTATGTGGTTTGGATGATTCAGGCATGGATCGTTATCCGCATCAGTTTTCCGGTGGGCAGAGACAACGCATTGGCATTGCGCGTGCGCTGATTGTTGAGCCAAAGGTTCTGGTGC
Organism: Mariprofundus sp.; assembly: GCA_030950555.1. Lineage (GTDB taxonomy): Bacteria > Pseudomonadota > Zetaproteobacteria > Mariprofundales > Mariprofundaceae > Mariprofundus. Next base: position 23,889 of record JAUZRH010000066.1, read on the forward strand.
TTGATGAGCCGGTATCAGCACTAGATGTTTCGGTGCAGGCTCAAATTTTAAATCTCCTTAATCAACTACAAAAAGAGCGTGGACTCTCTTACCTATTTATTTCGCATGATCTTTCGGTAGTTCGTCATATTGCCGATCGAGTGGCTGTGATGTTTGCCGGTCGAATTATAGAAACAGCGAGTGCTGAAGCACTCTTTCGCGGTTGTCGCCATCCCTATACGCAAGCGCTGCTAGATGCGCGGCCAATTATTCATCCAAATGAGCGTCTGAACGCTCAGCCAGCTTCGACGGTTGATGAGGGGGTCGCACTGAGTGGCTGTCCATTTCAATTACGTTGTGCTCACGTTGAACCAGATTGTGCGCACTATCAGTGCCTGCTTAACCAAGATAATGTTGCCTGCTTGCACCCACTCGCTACACGTCGTCCTCAAGGTTACGATGAGTAAATTAATCAAAGCCGTTGCAACAGATTTCAAAGTAGGTGGTTTATTAGAAAAAAATCTCCCAGGTTATAGCAACCGCTGTGAGCAGATTATGCTGGCCGGTGAGATTGCTGAGTGTATGGATAATAATGGATGCCTGCTTGGTGAAGCTGAAACAGGGACGGGTAAAACCTTGGCTTACCTAATCCCCGCTTTACGTTCAGCAGATAAAGTGTTGATCTCAACCCATACCCGTTCTCTGCAGGATCAGTTAGTGCACCGCGATATACCCGCGGTTCAGAAAGCACTCGGCGCGCAACGACGGGTGGCGCTATTGAAAGGGCGCTCCAACTATCTCTGTCCGCAACGTCTGAAAACGTTTGTTTCAAGCCCACAGATCGAGTTGTGGGCACAAAAAACCATGTTAAAGATCCTCGATTGGTCATCTAAATCACGAGATGGTGATCTGGCCGGCTTGCCGTTTGACCCTTTTGCCAAAGGAGTTGGCTTAATGGTGACATCTACGGCCGATCAGTGTGGTGGCTCTAAGTGCCCCGAATTTGATCTCTGTCCGTTGATGAAAGCTCGCCAAAAGGCGCAGGGCGCGGATATTGTAGTTACCAATCATAGTTTATTGCTGGCTGATGCCGCCCTAAAATCAGGTGATTTTGGTGAAATTCTACCCGCATTTGATACCTATGTTGTCGATGAATCGCACTCGCTACCACAATTGGCCGGCCAGCATTTTGGTGTGCAGTTGACGCGTATGCGTTTTATATCATGGTTAAATGATGTCCATGCAGAACTAGATGAGATGGGCGATGAACCCGCACTGAAAAAAGAGCTGCTTGAACTGGGCCGAGTTCTGCTTGAAGTATATGCGGAGAATCATCTCGAAGAGCTGGAAACCAGCTGGGCTACTATAGTCAGCTTGATCGAGTCACGCCGAGAGCGAAGTGAACCATTAACCAAACTGGTGGAGAGAGCTGAACAACTCTCCGAAGAGATCGCCATTGTGCGTAAACCAGCCGAAGGTTTTGTTGGCTGGTCGGAAGGGGAGGGGGAGTTTTGTCGTTATACCGTGGCACCTGTTGAAACAGGACCAGTTCTAGCGAAACACCTCTGGAGTCGGGATGCCGCATTTATTCTTCTATCAGCCACGCTGCGTGTCTCCGGTTCATTCAATTATGCGCGTGAGCGCATGGGCTTAGAGGAGGCTGTCGAGGTGTTTCATCCCTCACCGTTTGATTATGCATCACAGGCTATGATTTACCTACCTCGTCATATCCCCGATGGTCGTGCGGCCAATGCGCTACAGGTTATGACCGATGAAATTGAGACACTGCTTCGTGCCTCACAAGGGCGTGCCTTTGTACTGTTTACCGGTTGGGCGATGCTAAAACTCGTAGGTCCAGAGCTTGCTAAACGCTTGCCATGGAATGTGTTGATTCAAGGTGAGTCTGGGAGCAGAGATGCAATTCTCGATGCATTTCGGGAAGATACAAATTCTGTCTTATGTGGGACACGAAGCTTTTGGGAAGGCGTGGATGTGCCGGGTGAATCATTAAGTATGGTGATTATCGATAAAATGCCATTCTCTCCGCCCAGTGATCCGCTCTTACAAGCCCGCATTCGTCGTTGTGAGGAGAAAGGGGGAAGCGGCTTTCGCGATATTCAGCTACCTGAAGCCATTGCAGCGCTCCGTCAGGGAGCGGGCCGTTTGATACGCAGTGAAAATGATCGCGGGGTGATGGCGCTGCTTGATTCACGCATCTACCACAAATCCTACGGCCTAGAAGCCGTCCGCAATCTTCCCGCCGCGCCAATCAAATCCGACCTTGCTGATGTCCGCTGGTTCTTCGAAGAAACAAACGAATAGAAACGCCTGACCTTAGGGCCGCGGAAAGCATAAAGTATCCAGGTTATGCGCAGGATAGTTGTTGGATTCAAGGCGCCAAATCAAGCGCATAAGCAAGCCCTGAATGGGTGCGATAGCCTACTGCCTTTAGTAGTAACTCTGTGGAAACGCAGAATGCGGACTTATAAACCAGCACGTGGATGATTTATTCTTTCCGCGGCCCTAATCACGAAATTCAGAAAAAAAGGATGAGTATGAAAGCGAAAATTGGATTTATTACTGTGTCAGATCGTGCCAGTCGAGGCGAATATGAGGATTTAGGTGGCCCAGCGATGGTTGCTTGGTGTGAACGGGTTTTAAGCTCTGAA